>NZ_JADP01000032.1:0-56282 GCF_000518445.1 Shewanella sp. 38A_GOM-205m
CTTGAGGAACTTTGCCGCCACAGGATTGCCACTAAAGAGCCCTGTCCAACGCTCAATGACTTCAAATGGCGACAACGACTGTTGCGCAGCAAGGTCAATTTTGAGCACCAAATGGTAGTGATTACTCATGACCGCATAAGCGCAAACGTCGATGCAGAATATTGACGACAACTGCCTGATTTTATCCACTATCCAGCCACGCCTATGTTCGTAACTGCGCCCCGACAGTGCATCTTCACCACACAAAAATGCCCTTCTCACGCAACGGCTAATTACGTGGTAAAAGGGCGTACTTTCAGCATCTATCAACTGGCGACGAGCGGTAGTCATAACCAACCTCGACTTAGCTTTGATGGGTATTTCAAAGCCTAGTCAAGGCTGTGTGAAACATCAAAAAGATATGGCTGTCCTGTATTTCGATCAGGTTAAAACATAACGCTCCAATCATGGGAGGCGCAGCGGTGACGTCCCATGCATTGGCTTGTTAACTGCTTTTAGGCTCGATCTTAGAATCTCGTTCATGGACATGGTGGGAATGACCGCCAGAGTATGTCCTAGAACCAAACACTACCCCAAATGCTGCGAGTATGGTTACGACTAAGATTGCTAAGTCATCGTTAGACCAACTACACAGCTGCCAATTCTTTTGTGTTTTCCACACAACCAAGCCCCACAGCAATACAACGTAGAGACTGATCAACTGGTTAATTTTTGATACGGAATGCCTACTTGGTCCGGTTAAGAAAAACTCTATCCATTGAAGCGCGTTTGTAGGCATGTTTCTACGAAGAACAAGCTTATAAATAGGTCCAGTTACTTTATCTTCCAAATGGTCAACGTGATGTTCCCAATTTTCTTGCCATTGTTTACTCCCTCGATTGGCAAAGTACCATGCAAGGGAAAGGATAAGACCAAAGCATGCCAGAAAGAAATCTAGAAAACCTTTTTCATTGTCCGGTAGTCGGTATACAACACCGTAACCTGCGAAGGTAACAGCTATAAATGTCCAGAAATACGTGGCGCGTTTCCAATACAATTCAATCTCGAACTTGCGCGTATCAACTGCGAGTTTAAAAGCCTCTAGATGCTTTGAATCGACTTCTCTTTTTTCGTCAGATTCAAATTTCTTTAAATATTCTTCTTCATTCATCGACTGACAATACTCCTTTAGCAGTTAACAGCTGTATAGTGCGCATGTGCGTTTTAGTCCTCGGAGGAGTGTAAACGCGCATCACTATCTGTTTGTATTCGCTGGATATAATAGAGTTTGGTCCTAATATCCCTTGCAGCTAAACGCGCATGCGCGGTTTCCAAACCTATTATCTACCAGCTGTATTTTTTAACTTTATGAATTTAATAATATTTTCTAAAATATTACAGAAATAACGCGCAAACTTAGTTGCAAATTTCCGGCATTTTGTCCAGAACGTCAATAACACTGTATAAAAAATCAGCTCTGAGGTGCTTGTCATGAGCGCTTCAAGCCGCACAACCAAAGGCCCTACAAAAAGCGTTAAGTAAAGCCATGGCTACCGCACGGGTCCAAACTCTGTTCGTCCCTGCATTCCGCTGAAAACGGAAAAGTACTGCTGCTTTCGGCCTTAAGCTTAAGGAGGTGCTAAAGCTAAGCGTTTGAATTAGCTTTACAATAGCCAGTACTGGATGTGAAAACAATTAGCCAAAGGTCAAATTTTTGACAAAGACAAAAAATACTGATTTAGTTTGTTTTCGCAACAGAATTGACTGAGTTTGAACCCCGAAGCGACTTTCCCAACCAATATTAGTGTCTGCACTATATAATAAGAGCATTCTCACAGAAAAGTATTACATTCATAAGATAGCTTGCAAGTCAGGAAGTTTTTTATCAAGGACAGATAAATGAATATACAGGAAAAATTTGAACTATCGGAAGGAGTTACAATCTTGGTTTGCTCAGGTTATGAGAATGAATTTGATGTTATTGGCAAGAAACTCAATCTAATTTGTGATGGTGAGGTTCGACAAACCTTAACTGTATCCGGCGAAAAGAAAATGATTAATCAGAAGACTAATTTTAAGCAAAAGGCATTCGAAACCAATGATAAGGTTTTGTTGTCACAGGAAGAAGCCCAAAGTGGCAAATGGCAGCTAATCGGTGATTGACTCATAGACTGATGACATGCTCAAGGACAAGCAGGCCTTTGAGCATGGTATTAAACGCAACTTGGCTATTTGGCATCATGACGCCCATTACGGCGAAAAAAGCGGCGCGGCTCGCGGCCACTATGCCGAGTTTGCTGTGGCGCTGGCAAACTGATCTTTGGAAGAAAAGTCACCGATGGGGATCACCTGGATCCCCTTCTCTTTGCCATCCGGAATGTTGATAAACATATTGCGAAAGTTACCCGCCCCTTGCTGCGAGCCAGGGCGCTTCCTATCGCCTGTCCGGATCACTGAGCTTGGGATCTGACACGTACAACAGGTGGCCCATGTGGGCGCCGTTCTTGAATTAACTGACTTGTTAACTGCCTTGAAGCTTAACTACTCAGCAGCTCACGGGCGTTGGCCAGGGTATTGCTGGTGATGGTATCGCCGCCAAGCAACCGAGCCAGCTCCTGTACCCGCTGCTCTTTATCCAGTGCCACCATGGAGGTTTCAGTACCACTACCCTTGGCATGTTTGGCAACAAACATATGCTGATGGCCGTTACCTGCCACCTGCGGCAGATGAGTCACACACAATACCTGGGTCGATTCTCCCAGGGTGCGCAACATGCGGCCCACCACGGCAGCCGTTGGTCCGGAAATCCCCACGTCCACCTCGTCAAAAATCAGTGTCGGGGTGGCCACCTTACGGGCGGTTATCACCTGAATACCCAGGCCGATACGGGAAAGCTCGCCCCCCGAGGCCACCTTGGCCAGACTCTGCAGTGGCTGCCCCGGGTTGGTGGTCACCAGAAACTCAACCCTGTCACTGCCGTTGACCGACATCTGCTCAGGGCTGAACTCCACCGCTATGCTGAACTTGCCCTTGGGCATATTGAGTTCATGGATGGAAGCCGTGACCAACTTGTCCAACTCTTTGGCATAGCGGCTGCGGCTCTGACTGAGTTTTTGCGCCTGGGTCAGGTAATTCTGTTTGCTGGCTTCCAATTGCAGCTCTATCTCTTCGAGCTTCTGCTCATCTGAGTCGAGGCTACCCAGTTCGGTCAGCAACTGCTGATGGTGTTGATACAACTCTGAGGGCATCACCTGATGCTTGCGCGCCAATTGCATCGCCTTGGAAAGTCGCGCCTCCAGCATGGCAAAGTGTTCTGGATCCAACTCGAGTTTGTCCAGATAGCGCTGTAGTTCGCTGCTGCTTTCCTGCACCTGGATCAGGGCATCGTTGAGCATACCGCCAACATTGGCCAGCTCAGAATCGACACTCTCCAGCTCGGCGCTGATATGCACAGCCCGGTTCAGCAATGACTCTATGTTGGCCTCTTCGCCCTCACTGAGCAGCATCAAGGCCAACTGACAGGACTCGATCAGCGCCGTACTGTTGGCCAGACGCTTGTGCTCCTGCTCTATCTCGGCAAATTCATGCTCCCCGAGGGCAAAGTCGTTGAGCTCTTCCACCTGATAGCTGAGTAACTGCTTGCGGGCGATTCTCTCCTGCTGCGACAGCACCAGTTGCCGCAGCTCCTGCTCGATTTGACGATAACGCTGATAGGCACTGCTGACACCATCGAGCAACAGCTTATGATTGGCATAGCTGTCCAGCAGGTAAAGTTGCTGCTCTGTCTTGAGCATGGCGTGATGGGCATGCTGGCCGTGGATCCCCACCAGCAATGGCCCCAAGGCCTTGAGCTGAGTCAGCGGCACAGGGTTACCATTAATATAGGCGCGGGAGCGGCCATCGCTGCCTATGGTGCGCCGTAGAATACATTCATCTTCGAGTTCGAGATCATTATCTTCCAGCCAACGCTTGGCCAGAGGGACATCCGCCAGAGAGAAACGGGCACTGACTTCCGTCTTGCTGGCACCGGGACGCACGCTGGCGGCATCGGCCCGGTTGCCGAGACAAAGCCCCAGGGCATCGATGGCAATGGATTTACCCGCCCCGGTCTCGCCGGTAATACTGGTCATTCCCGGACGGAAGTCCAGCTCCAGAAAACGCACTATGGCAAAGTTATTGATGCTGAGTTGGCAAAGCATAATGAATTCCCAAAACACTGTATTGATAAACAGTATATACTGATTTTTTATACAGTAAATATCTGTCGATTAATTATTCCCTGTGTTCTTCCCTAGACGGCCCATGCCGCTATCAAAGGCAAACTGATAAAGGTGATCAGCGTGCCCACTAATATCCCCTGAGCACTAACCCCGGCCTTGGTGTCATAACGCTGCGCCAGTAAGTATACACTCGCTGCCGTAGGCAGGGCCGCAAGAATAACCCCCATCTGCAGATTGGTGCCGCTGATCCCCATGGCTTTCAATAATAGATAAGCCAGCAGAGGTTGCAGTAACAGCTTGCAGGCGTTGATGCCAAAGAGCTCAGCCAACTGCCAAGGCCCAGGTAAGCGGGTGGCGCCGCGAACCCGGGTCGCCTTGGCCAACACCATACCTATGGCAAACAGGGCGCAGGGACTGGAGGTGGCGCCTATCTGACTTATCATCATCTCTATCCCATCCGGCAGAGCCATACCGGATGCTGAGACGGCAACGCCCAGGGCGCTGCCGATAACAATCGGGTTTTTCGCCAGCGCTTCAACAATAATCAACAAGGGATGCGCCTTATTTTCTGTATCTCTGGCAAGCTCCAGCGACACCAGTGCCACGGCAAACATCACCACAGACAGCAGGCTGGCAATGGCCGCCGCGGCCAGCGCCAGCTGGTTTCCCGGGTAGACTATCATCATCATGGGGATACCGATAAAGGCGGTATTGCCAAAGGTGGCATTCAAGGCGCGAATTGCCCCTACCCCTTGGCCCGCCCTGAAACAGCCGGAAATCAGCAACACCAGCAGGTAGGTCAGCATCATTGCCACGCTGAAACCGACGATGAAATGCCACTGGAAGATCTCCTCGAAAGAAGTTCTTGCCAGCACTATCATCATAATGGCCGGAAAAGCTATGTAGTAAACATATTGATTGAGCGCCGCATCCGTACCATCCGGCAGGATTTTGCTTTTCTGTACCAGTGAACCTGCGAGCATAATGCCAAACACAGAGATCAGCGGAGTAATGATTCCAGTCATACTTCTTCCATTTTGCTGACTTTGGCTGTCGTACTCCCGCCGGGGATCTGCGAAAATGGCGGGGGAATTTTGTATCTTGCCTGCCCCTTATCAGTACAGCTAAGTAAGTTCGGCAGAGACGCCGGCAAGATACCATAGTCGTTATCCGCCAGCCATTGCGCTATGGTCGTAGAAACCGGCAGACAAGCGTTTTAAACATATCCTTGGCACATTGAGGAACCGCAATGAGTGACAATCAGGCCCCCGAACTGCAACTGCTCTACTTGTTTGTACATCTGGTCAATGCCGGCAGTTTCTCCCAGGCCGCCAAAGTGTTGGATATGCCGGTGGCCACCGTCAGCCGCAAATTGGCCAAGCTGGAGTCTGTGCTGGATAAACAACTGCTGATGCGTACCACCCGCAAACTGAGGTTGACCGAAGAGGGACTGGAGTTATTCCAACGTTATCAGCAGCTGATAGCCCAGTTTGATGCCCTGGCCAGCGGCACCTGCGCCGACAAGCCCGAAGGCACCCTGAGAATTGCCGCCCCCATCTCGATAATCTCTATGATATTCATCGAGACACTGAACGAATTTTGCGAGTGCTACCCGGATATCAAACTGCATATCGCCCAAAGCAATGAGGTGGTGGATCTCATCGACAAAGGCATAGATGTTGCCATAGTCGGCGGCACCCAGCCGGACTCCTCCTGGGTATCCTGCTCTCTCGGGGTATTGGATTATCGCTTGGTGGCTTCCCCCGGGTATCTTCGAAAGGCGCCGGTATTCAATCATCCGCAGCAGCTCAGTCAACATAAGGTGATCAAGGTCTGGCCTCTGTTCAACTGGTCGCTGCGCCATCCCGATGGCGATGCCTTCTATTATGACGGCCCGGCCAACCTGACCCTGACGGATCTCCACGGTGCCATCCGTGCAACCTTGAATGACGGCGGGATTCTTTATGGCCCAGAGCTCTTTTGCAAACAGGAGTTGAAAGATGGTCGGCTACAGGTATTGCTGCCGGAGTGGAAGGGAGAAAAACGGCGTATTTCCCTGCTCTATCATCAACGCAGCCAGCAACCACTCAAGGTGAAACTCTTTATCGAGTTCATGCAGCAGCGCGCCCCTGCGCTGTTTTCCATGGACTGAAACACAAAAAAGCCCGCGATGCGGGCTTTTCTTCGAAGGGAGCATGTCTTACAGACGGATACCAGCCTTCTCCAGGTCTTTGGCAATCACACTTCTTGGCAGTGCAACATAACCGTCTTTCTCAACAACCTGCTGACCTTGCTTGGACAGGACATAGCGGACAAACTCGCGCTGCATGGGTGACAGCTCTTTGTTTGGATGCTTGTTGATGTAAACGTAGAGGTAGCGTGACAGTGGGTAAGTACCGCTGGCAGCATTGTCTGGTGTTGCAGCGATATAGTCAGTGCCCTTCTTGGACAGAGCCACGGCTTTAACACCGGCTGTCTTGTAACCTATGCCTGAGTAACCGATAGCGTTCAGCGACTGAGATACAGACTGAACCACTGAGGCGCTGCCTGGCTGCTCGTTCACGTTGGCTTTGAAGTCCCCCTTACACAGGGCTTTCTTCTTGAAGTAACCGTAAGTACCGGATACTGAGTTACGGCCGTACAGCTGAATGTCTTTGGCAGACCAGCTTCCGTCCAGACCGGCATCACCCCAGCGAGTGATATCGCTGCCACCACACTTGTGCGTAGAGGAGAAGATAGCATCAACCTGCTCTATGCTCAGGCCCTTGATTGGGTTGTCCTTGTGAACAAAAACCGCCAGGGCATCGATGGCTACACGAATCGCAGTAGGCTTGTAACCATAGTGCTTTTCAAACGCTTCTTCTTCGTTTGGCTTCATCTTGCGGCTCATTGGGCCGAACTGAGAAGTCCCTTCGGTCAGAGCTGGAGGCGCAGTTGAAGAACCGGCAGCCTGGATCTGGATGTTGACGTTAGGGTACATCTGTTTGAATTCTTCCGCCCACAGAGTCATCATGTTGGCCAGAGTGTCAGAGCCGACGGAAGACAAGTTACCGGAAACACCACTTGTTTTCTCGTAGGTTGGCAGTGACTGATCGATAGCAGCCATAGATGCTGCAGAGAATACACCAGCGGCCGTAAGGGTTACCGCGCCGACAAGCTGTTTCAATTTCATTATTTGCTCCAGTTTTTACCGAACTTGGTTTCTAAAACGCAGCCAGTATCAATTGCCACAATGACAAGTCTATGACTTAAAAATGACAGTTGCATGACAAGCCAAAATAAATACGCTGTAACTGGGTATCGAAAATAACAGACTGAAAATAACTGCCAGCCACGCCTTGAAGCCATTTCGGCATAAAGGACCCTCGATTGACAATGTCGCCCCAACAGTTTCCTTGAATATACTAAAGCCTTTGCTTAATCATGACCGTGAGATTGCCATTTGCCACAGGCTTGAAAAAGAGCGCACAAAGCCTACCTCTTCCCGCTAGACAGCAAAAAGGAGCCAAAGGCTCCTTAATAGGGTTAATGCAGTCAAACGCGTCAGGAAGCTTGCTGCTCCAGCAGATGCTGCGGGATCACAAAGCTGAAGGTACTGCCCTTGCCAAGCTCACTGGCCACCTTGAGTTCGCTGTGGTGATGACTGAGGGCGTGTTTCACTATTGCCAGCCCCAGACCACTGCCACCGGTTTGCCGCGAGCGGGCACTGTCGACCCGATAGAAGCGTTCGGTCAGGCGACTGATATGCTGCGGTGCAATACCTTCACCACTGTCTTTAACACTGAACATGGCGCCGGTTGCCACCCGTTGCCAGCGCACCTCAATACTGCCGCCCGGTTCAGTGTAGCGTATGGCGTTGGACAATAGATTGGAGCAGGCACTGCGCAGCTGCAACTCATTGCCATGAGTATTGAGACCAGGTTCGGCATAGAAGCTCAGTTGGTAGCGACCACGGGAGAGCGCTTCACCCTCCTCTTTTAAGGTGGTCATCAACTGCTTCATATCCACTGTGTGTTCCAGGTTGATATCTGCGGCATCTTCAATCCGCGACAAAGCCAACAGCTGCTCCACCATGGACTGCATCCTGCCAGTCTGCTGCTGCATCAGCTCCAGCGCCTTGACATTGGGTGAGTCGGGTTCGGCCATGCTCTGCATCATCTCAAGATACCCCTGCAGCACAGTGAGCGGCGTCTTCAGCTCGTGGGAGACGTTGGCAACAAACTCCTTGCGCATCCCCTCAAGTTGCCTAACCCGGGTGATATCCCGGGCAATCAGCAACAACTGCCTGTCGCCATAGGCCATCAAGCGCACTTCCAGCAGACGTTTATCCGAAACCGGGGACGGCAGCTCCAGCGGCTCCTTGTAATGGCCCTTCTTCAAATAGGCCGAAAAGTCGGGATGCCGGATAAGGTTATCTATTCGCTGACCATTATCCTGCGGCCAGACAAAGCCAAGCAGCAGCTGCGCCAACTTGTTACACCAGAGAATATTGTGCTCTGAATCGAGTACCACGGCCGCATCGGGAAGTGCTTCGGCCCCCTGGCGAAACCTTCCCAGCAGCCCTGCCAACTGACTCACCCGCTTGCGGTTTTTACCCTGCAGGCGATAGATACCATTGAACACCCCTTCCCAACTGCCACTGCCCTGTGGCGGCGTTAAGCGGCGATCGCGCCACAACCAGTAATTGAGCCGGATAAGCTGGCGATAGTGCCAACCCAATAATAGAAAAGCTCCCAGACACAGTACCAAGAGCAACTGACCAAGCAGCAACCCAAGCAGCAAACAAGCCGCCAGGTACAGCATCAAACGGGAAAACAGCCGATAACCCGAATAGGAATCAAACATAGAAAATGCCCAGGCAAAAGGCCGATGGTTGCACAAGATAACGCAAAACCCGGCCCATGCCCATTGTTACCCCGCTAGATACGGGTAGAGAAGCGGTAACCTGCGCCGCGAACCGTTTGGATCAGTTTATCGTGCCCGGACAGCTCCACGGCTTTCCTTAAGCGACGAATATGCACATCCACGGTTCTGTCTTCGACATAGACATTGGTGCCCCAGACATTGTCCAGCAGCTGCTCACGGCTGTAGACCCGTTCCGGGTGAGTCATAAAGAAGTGCAGCAAACGAAACTCGGTCGGCCCCATCTCCAGCACAGAATCCCCCACTGTGACCCTGTGGCTGACAGGATCCAGGGTCAGGCCCTGCACGTCTATGGTTTCTTCCAGGCGGGTTGGTGCGGCGCGTCTGAGAACCGCCTTGATGCGAGCCACCAGCTCCTTGGGGGAAAACGGTTTGGTAATATAGTCATCGGCGCCCACTTCCAGGCCTTTGACCTTGTCCTCTTCCTCGCCGCGAGCGGTGAGCATGATAATGGGGATCTGGCGGGTAAACTCATCTTGCTTCAATCGCTTGGCAAACTGAATACCGCTGCCACCGGGAAACATCCAGTCCAGCAGAATAAGATCCGGATAAGGTTCCTTGAGCAGTGCCAACGCAGAGTCAAAGTCCTCGGCGGCACTGGTGGTGTACCCGTGTTGTTCCATAACAAAAGTCAGCATCTCACGGATAGCCAACTCATCTTCTACTATTAAAATCCTTGCAGTCATAACGGTTTCTGTCAGTGAATTTCCACGTGGCCATTATTGGACAGTTTTATTACAAAATTATGAAAAGGGCCGACTCTGACACCTTTAACGCCGCTATTTTGTCACAATTTTCCCGATTAAACACTTGAAACTGGAATGAAAAGCTTACCAAAGAGCCATTATTGACCGCCACGAGCAACAATCTCACTGCAGCTGAATTTAGATTACAAGTCTACAACAAACAATAAGTTAGCCTTAACTTAACCAATTAGAGCCGCGGCTCCCTGTTAGGCCAGGCGCGAATTATCTTTCAGGGACACGGCACTGACACAATTTCCAGACTACTGTTTTCACACTGCAGGAACGCGCCCAAGAGCCGTTCGGCTGAGTTGGCTGGATTCATCCGCAAAAGGCAAAGGCAAAATCCAACAGCAGCGCGACAAAGAGCTACCTCAATACGCCTCCTGCCTACAAACAGTGCAAACAAAAAGGAGGCCCAAGGCCTCCTTCGCTGCAGCTGTGGTCGTTTAGAACTTGTGTTCCAGACCAACACCTATGTACTTGTCATCATCGTCCATATCTTCCATGGAGCGATTGGTGTAGAAGGCAAACAACTTGGTAGGCTTACCCAGCTTGTAGTCGGCACCGATAGACCAGGAATCACCCTTGTCTTCCATGTCTTGCCACTGACCTTTGAGGGTCACGGCGTCAATCTTGTAAGCCGCGCTCAGCAGGTAACCGTTCTTGCTGTCACCGTCCACTGACTTTTCTTCCTGCTGGTACATACCGCCCAGGATGAAGTTGGCCAGCTTGGCCTGTACTGTGGCGCGCAGAACATCGTAGCCCTTAACTTCAGAGTCGTAAGCAACAGAGGCGAATACTGCGCTCTTTTTCAGATCCTTGTCACCGTACATGGCGGCAACTGAGAAACCATCTTCACCGTCTTGTGACTTGGCGGCTTCGGCAGCGTAAGTGGCACCGACTTTAAAACCACCGAATGAAGGCGACAGGTAAGTCACTGTTTGCTCGATACGGTTTTCCCCCTTGAACAGGCTCTTGAGGTCGCCTGACAAGTCGTTGAACTGGTCCACTTTACCTTGAGACACTTTCAGCATGGTGTCGTTACGACCCACAGAGATGGCACCGAAGTTACCTTTCAAACCAACAAACTGGTTACGGGCCAGGAAGTTGTCTTTGGCATCATCGCCTGTGTCTACTTCGTATTCCACTGTGTAGAATGCTGCCAGGTTGTTACCCAGATCGAATTCGCCCTTCACGCCAAAACGAGAGGCATTGCTCTGAACCGTGGTTTCAGAATCGTCAGCACCGGCCTCGTCGTTGGACTGAACAGTAACATTCAGCTTGCCGTAAACGGTCAGCGGCTCGGCTGCATGGGCAGAGGCCAGAGAGACTGAAGCGATAGCTGAAGCGAGTAGTGTTTTGCAAAATGCGTTCATCATTAATTCCTTTCGACGTTCTCTTCGTCTTGGTTATTGGTTTGGAACGAGCGAAAGTGTGCAACGAGTCTATTGCAGTTTTATTTCATCTTTTAACCTGTTGGCTTCATTGGCATCAAAGACCTGTACTGCAACCAGTAAAAGCCCATCACCACGGGGCCTCGCGGCAAGCAAAGGGCTATATGACATTTTGGTTAAATCTGCCCAGAGCGAAAAAATCTGTGCTAGCAGGGCGGGTTTACCTAGAGGAATTCATGCCTTACACTGCGGCTTTATTTTTCAAAGAGCGCCTGTCATGTGGTTTAAAAATCTCACCGTATATCGTTTCAACAAACCATTTTCCACCGATATAGAGGCACTGGAGACGGCCCTTGAGGGCTTCACCTTTTCTCCCTGCTCCAGTCAGGACATCAGCAAGTTCGGTTTTTCCAAGGCTTTGGGCAAACTGGGGCACACCCTGGTTCACAGCGCCAACAACCGCCACCTTATCTGTGCCACCAAAGAGGAGAAGCTGCTGCCTTCTCAGGTCATCAAGGAAGCGCTGGAAGAAAAGGTGTCGCTGCTGGAAGAGGAAGAAAACCGCAAGCTGACCAAGAAAGAGAAAGATGCGCTCAAGGATGAAATCACCACCACTCTGTTGCCAAGAGCCTTCTCCCGTCGCAGCCAAATCAAGGCACTGTTGCTGCTGGATGAGCAACTGATCCTGGTAGACAGCTCCAGCGCCGCCAAGGCCGAAGAACTGCTGGCCTTGCTGCGTAAGGCGCTCGGCAGCCTGCCTGTGGTGCCAATGAGCACCAAGACACCGATTGAAGTGCAAATGACCGAATGGCTCAAGCAAGGCAATGCCCCTGCCCCCTTCACCATTCAGGATGAAGCCGAGCTCAAATCTGCCGCCGATGATGGCGCAACCGTGCGCTTCAAGCAGCAGGATCTGGGCGAAGAGGAAGTACTGGCTCACCTGGAAACCGGCAAGCAGGTGCATAAACTGGCACTGCACTTCGGTCAGTCCATCGCCTTTGTGCTGCAATCCGATGCCGGACTGCGTCGCCTCAAGTTCTCGGAAGAATTCCGCGCCGCCACCGATGATGTTGCCGGTGAGGATCCGCTGGCCAAACTGGACGCCGACTTTGAGCTGATGAGCAGCGAACTGGTTGCGCTGATGCTGGCACTGGTCGACGCCTTGGGCGGCGTTGAAGACAGCCTGTAATCGCTATCTCCAAGTAAAAAAGGCGCCTAATGGCGCCTTTTCTGTCTCCAGCTAACCGCCCCACTGCTCAAGCAGTGCCTGCCGCAACACTTCGAGTTTGGCAGAGTGCTGCCTTGAGGGTTGATAAACCAGAAAAAGAGGATGAGGCCGAGGTGCATAGGTCGGGAGGATTTCCTGCAATTTGCCTTGCTGCAGTGCATCATCAACAAAATAGCGCATCAGTTGTACCACTCCCGTGTCCAGGCAGGCCGCTTCCAGCAAAGGGTCACCGTGATCGAGTATCAGGTTGCCGTCAAAATCATACTCCAGTTGACTGCCACCTTCACTGAAACGCCAACTGACAGGTTTACCGCTCAGCGGACTTCGCACCCGCAAACAGTTATGCTGCCTCAGCGCGGCGGGCGTATCGGGTGTACCGTGAGAGGCAAGATACCCGGGCGAAGCCAAGGTCGCCCATTCAAGTGCCTTCAGCGGTCTGGCAATCAGGCGTGAGTCCTTGATTTCACCCGTGCGGATGACGGCATCGAATCCTTCATCAACCAGATCCACCAACCTGTCGGTCAGTTCCATCTCTATCTTGAGCTCAGGGTAACGGGCCAACAGACCTGACACTATGGGTAATACCACGACTCGACCAAAGGCCGATGGGGCACTGATCTTCAGCAATCCCTTGGGCAGACAAAGATTCTCCTGCAGCGAAATCCTGGCTTCTTCTAACCCGGAAACCAGTGGCGCGCAGCGGGCGAGAAACAGTTGTCCATCAGGGGTGAGGCTCAGGCTACGGGTATTTCTGTGCAGTAGTCTGACTCCCAGTTGTTGCTCCAGGCGACTGACAGCCCGGGACAGTCCCGACTGAGTCAGTCCCAGCTGCACCGCGGCTTCGGTAAAGCTCAGACATTCCGCCACCTTGATAAATTGACGCACCGCATTAAGATCCATGACTTTATTCATTTCTAAAAGGAATTTATGAAATTTATCAAACTTAAATCATAAGTAATACTGCAACCACCTTAATCTTTCAGCTAAAAAATCATGTCAAAGTCACTGCCTTTTTCTATCTATCTGCTGGCACTGGGTATATTCAGCCTTATCAGCTGCGAGCTGCAGGTGCTCGGAATGATGCCACAGTTGTCCGCCTCACTTTCCCTGTCGGTTTCCGAAGTGGGTTATCTGGTCTCCTTTTACGCCGGCGCCATGGCGCTGGCCGGCCCTGTGCTAACCCTCTGCCTATCCGGCCGGCCGCCGAAACAGGCCCTGCTCATTCTCTACAGTCTGTTTTTACTGGCCCAAGGGGTTGCGATTATGGCGCAGGACTATTGGCTGCTTGTGGTCACCCGGATCATCATAGGCGCAGCCGCAGGCGCTTTCTTTGGGATCACGGTCGGCCGAGTCGGCGAGCTGGTACCCGAAGCGCAAAAAATGCGCGCCATCGCAGTGCTCTTGGCCGGGATCATGCTCGGCACTATATTGGGCCTGCCTATGGCCAGCCTCAGTGCCGAGTATTTTGGTTGGCGCACTGGGTTCTTTCTGGTCTGGCTCTGCGGCTTAATGGCCGCACTGCTCAGTGTTCGCTTCTTGCCTTCACTGCCTTCCCAGCCGCCACTGCCACTCAAGGAGGAACTCAAGGCTTTTGCCAGCGCCAGACTCTGGGCCATCTATGCCACCAGTTTCTGTATTATCGGTACCACTTATGCTGCGTTCAGCTATTTTGTCCCCATTCTGTCCGAGCTGGCGGGTTTCAGTAGTCAAACTATCACCCTGTTACTCTTTGGTTATGGCTTGAGTATGTTGCTGGGCAATCATTTGGTGTCCCGCTTCTGTGGCCGCAACGACTTAACACTCCAGGCGCTGGGATTGCTGCTGCAGGCGTTATTCCTGTTGCTGCTGGCCCAAGGCAGTGAGTACCCACTATTGGCAGCGGTGGCGGTACTGGGAATAGGTTTTAGTGGTGTCAGCATGAACCCCGCCATGGTGAGCCGTCTGATGCAGCTTCCCCAGGGCAGCCGGGCACTGGTTAATACTGTGCATACTTCGGTTATCACCCTGGGTGTCATGGGAGGCAGTTTTATCAGCGGCTATGCGCTCGCCCGGGGAGCCAACCTCTATGCCCCCATCTGGATTGCCATGCTGATTGCGCTACTGGGATTACTGAGCCTGGGTCTGCCTCGGCTTCTGTCTGCAAGCTCCCGGGTAGAAGTCCCCTGCGCTGAGATAAAATAAGCACCATAAAAACACCGGTGCACCTGAAGATGCGCCGGTGTTTTATGGACAATCAGACTCAGGACTTATAGTTACCCTGAGCGTCAAACGGCCAGTCTATGCCGAGCCAGGCCTTGAAGAAGGCTTTCTGGGCGCGGCTCACTCTTTCCTGGGGCTTAATTTGCAGCTTGCCGGATTGCTCGGAGGCCAGAGTCACACGCCGCTCTATGAGCTTATCGTCGTGGAACAGGATCACAGTCAACTCATCACCCGCGTTAAAGTCGGCCAAACGTTTGGCGTAACCTTCGGCGCTGACTTTCAAGCCATTGATAGCCAGCAACTGATCGCCGGCGACTATGCCCGCCTGCCAAGCCGGGCCACCACGCTCAACACTTTGCAACACCAAAGAGCCGGAACTGAGTGTCATACCGGCAAAGGCCTGCGCCTTACTGTCTTTGCCATAGGCGGTCTTAAGCCCTGCCTGACGCAGCAGTTTGTCAAAGTCCAGCACCAAGGGGGCATTGACATGGCTCTGCCACCAAGTCTCATAGTCCTTGCCGGATAAGTTTTTCAAAATACGTTTCACATCAGTGACATTGTATCCCTTGGGGACCTTATGCTCACGATAAAGACTCCTGTGCACATCCCGGTAGGACACCTCTTTATCTGTGTCCTGCAGCAGTGAAAAGTCCAGTGCCAGCGAAGTCAGATAACCTTCGGAGTAGATGTTCACACTGTGGTTGATGGCGTAATCGCCGCCTGTGCTGACCCACTGACCGGCACTGGCCTCGGCCACCGACTGAATTTCCCGCCCCGGTTTATGTTGATTGGCATTGACCCGCTTGGCCAGGTCCTCCATAAACTCTTTCGGCGTCATGATCCCGGCACGCAGCAACAACTGGTTTTGAAAATAGCTGGTAGAGCCTTCCGCCATCCATAAAAGCTCAGTCATATTCTCCTGCTGATAGTCGTAGGGCACCAGTCCCTCCGGACGATAGGCCTTGACGTTCCAGGTATGAATAAACTCATGGGAAGCCGTGCTGATAAAACGCAGGTAATCCTGGCGCTCACGGAAGTTGAATCTCGGCAGCTGGATAATGGTTGAGTTCAAATGCTCGGTGGCGCCGCGGGCCCCCGAGGTGGCGTGCACCATATAAACATAACGCTCAAAGGGATAGTCATCCCAAATGGCCGCCGCCGTACCGGATAATTTGCCGAGATCGGCTTCTATCTGCTCCAGGTCATAGTTACCCTCGCCCCAGACTACCAGCTCATATTGTTTGCCATCGGCCTTGAAGGCGCGATGCCGACTGAGCCCGGTTTCAATCGGCGAGTCGACCAATACATCATAGTTGACGGCCACAAACGAATGGGGCTTATCCGCTGCAGCCATTCCTGAGTAACTGCGCCAGTCGGCCGGCACATCCAGTGTTACCTTGAGCGGCTCTTGGCGAAACTCGGGGCTGTACATGAATACGCCGCTGGCATCCAGAAAAGCGTGGCTGGCATCAATATGCCTGACTCTTTGCCCCAATTCGTTGGCATAGAGTTGATAGCTGACGGTGACCGCTGTTGGCTTGGACAAAACCACTGTCCATTCACCGCTGGCACTGCGCTTCCAAGGCAGGCTGTTGCCCTGCTCGTCCGTGGCATGAAAACGGCGAACCCCGTCCGCCAGCGGTAATACCTGATACTTGCCGGTACGCCAAACCGGCAGATTGACCTTGAGCTGTTGCCCTGAATGTTGCGGGAAAGTGACCTTGACCTGAGCCAGATGATGTTCCGGGCTTTTAAGATCTATCTGATAATCGACGTCAGCCCAGGCTGAAGATGCCATGCCCAGTGTTGTCAGTAGGGAAGAGTAAGATATGATTGACAAAACAGCGGATTTCACTCGTAATTCCTTCTTATGTCATTGTTGTTATAAAATCGGCCGAGTATAACAATTCGGGGCGGTCACCTCACCCGTTGCTAATAAAAGCTAACAATTAAGTCCCCGCAGAATGGGACAGAGGCAAATATATGTACTTTTTCAGGGTTATGTTCATCGCATCCATGCTGCTTGTGGGTCTGGCGCACGCCGACGAACTGGATGATATAGAGATAAGTTTCAGGGAGCAGCCCAGGCAGCTCCACAGCACTGTGGTCAGTTCACTGCCCGAGTCGTTGCAATATCCTTCGCTTGAACAGTTTCAGTCCAGCGCATTGGAAGTGGGTTTTGCCCCGGATCAGCTGATGGACAAACTCATTCTGCTGGCTCGGCTGGATCTGGATGCCCAAGTGCTGGTTCCCGGGCGGCTGGAACAGGCACAAGATATCATTGAGCAGTTGAAGATCATCGCCCGCAGCGACTATGAAAAAGCCGCCCTCTATAATCTTGAAGGCCGTTATCTCGGCCGGGTCGACCAACAGTATGAACAAACCGTCGCCCTCAATCAGCAGGCGCTCGAGCAGTTGGGCGATGCCCAGGACAAACGCAGCCAACTGCTCAGGTATGTCATCTACGAAGATCTGGGTACAGTTAACCTGATAGCCAAACAGGCTATTCCGTCTCTGAACGCCTACAACCTGCTCAGAGATACCGCCTACCGGCTGCGCAATGACTACCTGATAGCCAATGCCGAAGCGGCTTTGGGCAAGTATTACAATATCAACGGCCAGCGCACCAAGTCGCTGCAGCACTATACCGAGGCCTTCCGTTTGGCCAGCCGTTACAACCATCCCAATCAAAAGGCACTGCTGCAGCTTAACCTGGCCAAGCTGTACCGGGACATGGAACAGTGGGATGAAGCGCTGGAATACGCCCACGGCGCCGCCGACGCTTATAAAGCCATGGGTTCCGGCTCTTTCCTGTCCCATACCATGACGGTTATCGCCATGGTGTATGGCAACACAGGCGAGTGGAACAAGGCGATTGACTACTACCTCAATGCCCAGCAGATAGATGCCGAGCTGAAGAACTTCATCGCCCAGGGGCTGAATTTCCACAACCTGGGCGAGGCGTATTTCCATTTGAACGACTATCAGGTCGCGCTCGACTACCTGTTCCAGGCCAACGAAATATTCAAGGACAGAAAGAGCAACCACTACCTGGTTTACAACGAAATGCTGATAGCCGAGGTGGGTCAGGCCATGGAGGATTGGCCTTTGACCATGCAGCACGCCATAGAAGCCTTGCGACTGGCCAAGTTGCTGGAATTGCCGGATGAGCAGATAGAAGCCCTTGGCTACCAAACCGCGGCCTACAAGGCGCAGGGTAAGTTTCAGCAGGCACTGGCAAGCCAAGAGGAAAGCATCCTGCTGCAACAGGCCATGTTGGAAAAAGAGCAGCAAACCACCTCGGACGTTAATTCATCCGCCGTCACAGAGCAGAAGCTGAAACTGGAAGTGGGCCAACTCAGGCAAGATCAACTGCAAAGACAAGACGCGTTGCATACCCGCAATATTCTGCTGGCAATCAGCCTGGGGCTCTGCCTGCTGTTGCTGGCATTAGCAATGCAGCAGTATAGATTGCGCAAACAAATGGCGAAAAAGAACCAGGCTCAAAAGGAAAAAATGCAACTGGAGCCCATGAGCGGCCTGCCCGGTTATCGCGCCTTGCTTGGCAGTATTTCAAGTAAAACCAAAGGCCTGGCGCTATTGTCTCTGGAGCAGGAATTCAACTCTGACTTCACCTTGGGCAACAGCCTGGCGGCGCCGAGACTGGTGCAGCAAGCCGAGGAGATTGCCGCCCTCACCGGCGCCAAGGTATTCCTGCTCAGACCCGGCCTATTTGCCCTGACCCTTGCCGAAGACACTGGCCCGGCCAAACTTTACCACCGGCTCAGTGACTGGCAATTCCAGGGGCAGATGCTCAAACCGGCGCTGGGTTATATTCCGCTGCCGCTCCTGGGTAACCCGGATATCAAGCTGTCGGTGGAAGTCCTGTTTGAAACGGCGCAATTGGCCCTTGCTGGTGCCATCAGCCTGAAAAACAGCCAAGGCAGTTATGTCGGTTTCAGTACTTTGGACTTCACCCCGGCCGCCATTTTCTCGGCCCCGCTCTATCTGCAATTGCAAAAGAGTATTATCCGCGGCCTGATAAGAGTGGAGACCAATGGTGAGAAAGATAAGATCTGCTGGCCGGAGTCACAACAGCAGTCCAGAGCCGAACCTGTGTCAATAATTTGATCTGAACGACAAAACTTTGTCACAACAACTGGATGGCAGATTTGCACTCCTGCCGGATTGCGATACCATTTAGAAGTGTCTGGAACTGGAGTCGTGGGGTTTTCGAGCCACTCATGACCCGACTATAGATTCGATCGCGCATCGAAGGAAAATTACAGGAATGAAGGACTCAAACGCAACGGTGTCGCAACTAGGTGTACTCAAGCAGAAATTGCATTCCACCAAAGCCGCGTTGGATGAAATGAATGAGGACAGAAATGCCAAGCTGCAGGCGTTGCTGCAGTTTATTGGTCACCTCAGTCTGGCCTGTAAGGGGCAAAACCTGGAGCTGGACAATAAACTGGCCAAGCTCAGACATAACCTGGGAACCTACGAGCGTATCGATGATGTGTTGCCGGATCTGGTCGAGGTTGAGCGTCTGCTCAAGGGGCAATACCATCATGTGATGGGCCAACTGGAAGAAGGCCGCTCCAGCCTGAGCAAATTCAGCCGCCAACTGCAACGAGTCGACTCCATGCCTGAGCGCCTCAAAAAAGAGGTCAGCTATTTCAAGCAGGAGCTGGGCAAACCTTTCCATACCGTCTGGGATTATATTCCCAAGGTCGAGCAACTGGTGGGGTTTTACGAACAACTGCTGGACAACCAGTTTGAATCTGAGTCCCCCATCGCGGTACTACCCAAGCACAGACAACTGGGTCACGAGCTGGCGCAGATGATTTCCAACATAGAGTTTCGCAAAGATCAGCGTGACCAGGTGTTGGTAATCAAAGAGCAGCTGGCCTCGGCCGAGATAGATATCGATGCCCTGCTGGAGGCCTATCAAACCATACTCTCGCTGCTTTTGGATAACATAGCCCGCGAAAAAACCGCCTCACAGGAGTTTCTGTTTGCCCTCAACGACGCCCTTAGCGCCGTGCGTGAAGTGGTCAGCGACTCTTATAACCAATCCCAGCGCAGCCATCAGCTCAAGAGCCAACTGAATCGTGAACTCAACGCCCAGGTAGACAATGTCGGCGAGTCATTGGTGGATATTGAGGATATTACCGAGCTCAAGCAGCAGATCAGCGAGCAACTGGCCGCCATTCGCGCCAGCCTGGCCCGCAAGGAAGCGCTGGAGCAGAGAGAGCAAGCCTTGCTGCGCAAGTCGATGGAAACCATGCGTAAAGAGCTGAGCGACCTCTCCAGCGAAGCCACCACCTATAAGGAAAGGCTGTTCGAGCAGCAGAAGCTCAACATGCTCGATACCCTCACCCAGCTGCCTAACCGCGCAGCCATGGAGGAGCGAATGGAGCAGGAATACCGCCACTTCCAGCGCAACAAACAGCCACTGTGGCTGGCGGTAGCCGACATAGATCACTTCAAGTCCATCAACGACAGCTTTGGCCATACCACAGGTGACAAGACACTGCAGGTTATCGCCATGGCGTTGAAGAACTCCCTGCGTGACACTGAGTTTGTTGCCCGTTATGGCGGTGAGGAGTTTGTTCTCATCATTCCGGATGTTTCACCCAAGGATATAGAACAACTATTGAACAGAGTGCGCGAAAAAATTAAAAATATTCCTTTTAAATTTAAAAATCAGCGTATTACAGTTACAGTATCCATAGGGGCCGCGCAGATATTGGATGGCGAACACATCCAGGAAACTTTCGAACGCGCCGATGCGGCCCTCTACAAAGCCAAACATGAAAGCCGTGACAGAGTCATTATAGATTGACAGCAATGACTCCTGTTTCAGCTCAAGGAGTCGTCATGATAGTCAGGATCAGTCCCCGCGGCAGTATGGATCAACTGTCGCAACTGGAGGCGGACCGCCTCAAACAGAGTGCCAAGAGTGACCTTTACCAACTCTACCGTAACTGCTCGTTAGCCGTATTGGCCTCGGGGCAGCAAACTGACAACGCCAAGGAACTGTTCGACCAATTCCATGACTTTGAAATCAACGTGCTGCGCCGTGAGCGTGGCATCAAGCTGGAGCTGGTCAACCCGCCGGCCAGCGCCTTTGTCGATGAGCAGATCATAGTCGGCATTCAGGAGCACCTGTTTGCCGTGCTCAGGGACATCATCTATGTCAGCAACAAGTACGATGGCCTGAAACACATCAACCTCACCAACGCCAGCCATATCACCAACGTGGTGTTCGACATTCTGAGAAACGCCAGAGCCATTACCCCGATGCAGGATCCCAATGTGGTAGTCTGCTGGGGCGGCCACTCGATAAACGACACCGAGTACAAATACACCAAAGAGGTGGGCTACCAGTTGGGGCTGAGAATGCTGGATATCTGTACCGGCTGCGGTCCGGGAGCCATGAAAGGGCCAATGAAGGGCGCCGCAATCGGCCACGCCAAGCAGCGTATTCATAACGCCCGTTACATAGGCCTGACCGAGCCAAGCATTATCGCCGCCGAGCCGCCCAACCAGATAGTCAATGAACTGGTGATTCTGCCGGACATCGAAAAACGCCTGGAGGCCTTTGTGCGCCTGGGGCACGGTATCGTCATCTTCCCCGGCGGCGCCGGCACCGCTGAAGAGCTGCTCTACCTGCTTGGCATTTTGCTCAACCGCGAAAATGCCGATATTCCTTTCCCGCTGGTGCTCTCCGGCCCCAAGGAAAGCGAAGCCTACTTCCGCGAAATCGATGCCTTTATCGGCGCGACGCTGGGCGAGCAGGCGCAGCAGAAATACCAAATCATCATAGACGACGCCCCCCAGGTGGCGCGCATCATGCGTGCCGGTATGGAAGAGGTTAAACGTCACCGCAAGCAAACCGGTGATGCCTACCAATACCAATGGAGCCTCAAGATAGAGCCTGAATTCCAGCTGCCCTTTGTGCCCACCCATGAAGTGATGGAAAACCTTAACCTGCACTTCCAGAGCAATAAGGCTGAGCTGGCGGCCAACTTGCGCAAGGCGTTTTCCGGCATAGTGGCGGGCAACGTCAAGGCGGAAACCATGAAAAACATCGAGCGTCATGGTCCATTCAAGCTCAAGGGCGATCCCGAGCTGATGGCCTTGATGGATAAACTGTTGGGCGCCTTTGTCAGCCAACAAAGAATGAAGTTACCGGGCACCGCCTATGTGCCCTGTTATCAAATAATGAAATGAACCGACTGCTGATTATTGATGGTATGAATCTGGTGCGCCGCCTGCATGCGGCGCAGCCCGATGAAGCCGACATGCAAGGGCTGACCGAGCGCAGCCGCAATGCCTGCCAGAAGCTTATTCGCCAGCACAGCCCCACCCATGTGGCCATTGTCTGGGACGGCGATGAAGAGTCCTGGCGCAAACGCCTGTATCCGGATTACAAGAAAGGCCGCAAGCCCATGCCCCAGGCATTGGCAGACGGCCTACCGGCGCTGAAACAGGCGCTGGCAGAAGCGGGAATCGGCTCCATCAATGCGCTATCGGAAGCCGATGATGTTATCGCCACCCTGGCTAGCAAGTTGTGCCTGCGCGGTGGTGAGGCGATTATCGTCTCCACCGACAAGGGCTTTTGCCAGCTGAGATTACCGCGTTTGCTGCTGTGGGATCACTTCAATGGCGCCGCCATGGATATTGCCGCGCTGGAGCAAAAACTCGGTATAGAACAGAGCCAGCTGCTGGACTTTATGGCCCTCAGCGGCGACAGCGGCAACAAGATCCCCGGCATTCAGGGAATAGGTCCCAAGACGGCCGGCGAACTGCTCAGAAGCTTTCGCACCCTGGCCAATGTCTACAATGCGCTCGATACTTTGGGAACCAAGCAAGCCAAAAAGTTAACCGAAGGCAAGGAGATGGCCCGCCTCAGTTATCGGTTGGCAAAACTGCGCACAGATCTCGAACTCAATATTCGTTTGAACCAGTATAGAGTCAAAGAAAACCAAGGCTCCAAGAGCTCAACTTAAGCAATAAAATGGAAAACTGTATGAAAGGTAAGGCCCCTGTAGTTATCGGCAGCATCTTTATCGCCTATCTGGTCTTTGTTGCCGTGGTCATCCTCTTCTATGAACCTAAACCGGAAGATATGAGCTGGGAAGACAGGCAAGCCTATAACCAGTCTAAAGTCACTGAGTTACTGCTGGGGCAAACGCTGGAACAAACCATTGAAACCCTGGGTAGAGCCGATTTCAGCGAAGCCATGCAAACCCATGGCCAGTCGCTGCAGGTGCTCTTCTACCGCACCCAGCATGTAAAATCCGACGGCAAGACCACCAAAGACGAATGTACCCCTCTGCTGTTTGCAAATGGCCGGCTCCAGGCCTGGGGGGAAGACACTTATCAGCAGTATCTGCAGCAACATATACAGCCCCAGCAGACAACACCCAAACAGACACAGGAATAGCGAAACAGGCTCACACATAGGCTTGGTAGCCTTATTGGCTGCTCGTTATTTTTAAAATCTTTTCCAACTGACATGCTGCATTCCCGGCAAAACAGTTTAATGAAGTAAACAAGTATGAATGACTACCTGATTTTTCACCGCCGCCAATTCTATCTGGAACGGAACTGGCTAATAAAAGCCAACACGCCCCAACGCCCGGTGGAATTGGGGCCGGATCTGGTGGTGGATTTTGCCCAGTGCCCTCGTCTGTTCTTCGCTGAACCTTTCGCCGACATACTCTCGTCAATGGAGCCTTTCGGGGTTGAGCGTATTAAAAACCCCTACAAGCCGGATGAAGATATGTATGCCGAGATAGACATAGGTACAAGAGACGAGCTGGATAGCATTGATGAAGTGCTCTATGCCTATTTTCATGTTTTCAATCGCTATGATGTGCTCGATATCGACCACACCATCTGGAACTCTGAATCGCCCGCCATCGACGCGATACGAACCCCGGTGCTGGATCCGGCCAAATTGGCAGCCATTCCGCTTGAGCAGCGATTATTGTTCAAACTTGACCAAGACCCCTCCTTCCTGCTGGTACACAACAGCGTAATGGACAAGCTGACCGCGGCCAATTTGAAAGATGTCTGGGTGCGCTGGAGCGAATAACGCCAAGGAAGAAACCGGGGGACATGATTCATATCAACAACGAGTATTTTGTCCTGTATTGTGGCAGCGGTGATATGCCATCCCCCTTATACCGTCTGCAGTAGAGAGCATTATCTTATTTACCGGGGTCCTACCTCACTGCGCGAGCCCATCTATGCCGAATCGCCGGCCATTCCTTTTACCAAACGACGGATGTTCGAAGTCAAAGGCATGAGATCTACCTACATAGTGCATGAGTCCGTGGCTGAGAGACTCATAGCACTCAATGCCAACGGGTTACATATTGTGCCGCTGCTGGAATGGGACATGGGCTTTGGCTTCACCATCTAAACCAGGCGTTCTGTGACCTTTGCCCGGCTTGGCAGCCGGGCAATAATCGCGCACAGACAAAACATATTACAAACATACTGTTTACATTGGAGCTGTCGCGAGTATCTTATATCACTCAATACAGAGTGAGCCGTCTTGCTCTGGAGTGAACCCAGGTTGAGCAATAAAACGGAATAACAGCATGAAAAGTAAGGCACCCGTAGTTATCGGCAGCATCTTTATCGCCTATTTGGCCTTTGTTGCCGTGGTCATTCTCTTCTACGAGCCCAAACCGGAAGACATGAGCTGGGAAGACAGGCAAGCCTATAACCAGTCTATGGTTTCTGAGCTGCAACTGGGGCAAACACTGGCAGAAGTCACCCAAACCCTGGGCAAAGCCGACTTCAGCGAAGCCAAGCAAACCCATGGTCATTCACTGCAGGTCCTCTTTTACCGCACCCATCACAGTAAATCAGACGGCAAGACCACCAAAGATGAATGCACCCCACTGCTATTCGAAGATGGCCAACTGCTGGCCTGGGGCGAAGACACTTACCAGCAATATCTGCAGCAACATTCGCCGCAGCAAGTGCTATCCAAGGCCCCCGCTCAACCCGAATAACGGCAGAAAGCCCACAGTTTAAGGAACGGAAAACCAAGGGTAGAATCAACCTGTTCTAGCTCCCCTTCTGCCCAGCAAAAAATGTTCAAATTCAAAGTTCATTCCCGAAAAGTTTGCCACCTTGCGTACGCCGCACCTTTTTATCCGGGATTGATGATTATTCAGGCAATAGCTACGAACACAGAGTCGAGACTGGGTTGAATCGCATCTATTGAAACTGGCAGTAGCATTCGCCATTGTTCTGTGCCCCTTTGCGGTCATGTCCACTCACTGCATTTGGTGCTCAGGGTTAACCACTGAATGGGCACTGGAGCAGGTTGTACAGCGTTGACGCCGACTTTACAGCACTCCCCTGCTATCCCGGCATTTTCTCCGCGGTGAAACACTTTCTGATATTGAATATCTCAGTTTTCAGCAAACTACAGTTAATATTGGATGTCTTTGTTTCTTGTTTTAGTTAATATTGGGTGTCTTTTGCTTCTTTTTTCTTTCGAGCCAGCACGAAAAGACGAATTACCCAATTCCAGCAGAATTATGCGTGTCAACCTTCTGTCGGTGAACATTTACCAAAGAAAGGGCTGTTTAAGTCAAGACTGTGGCCCCGATAAGAGCATTGATCAAGATGCTGGTCAGGCAAAAGAGACTTTTGTAAGCAGCAACTGTTTATGATTGATGAAATTTTGAGGACAAAATGATGGAAGTTGCATATATTACCGAAGATTTTAATGAAGGAGGCTCTTTCTTTGAGTACGATGATAAAAGATCTTTCTTTTATAACAAGGATAATGACTTTAACCCTACGTCTATTTCAGAGCCTATAGTTTGGAAAGATAACGACCTGGATCATATTGATGCTTTAGACTTAATAAAACTAGGTTGCTTTAATGTTACCAAGGAAATTGCTCATGTTATAATGAGCTTTGACCCGTATGGCATAGCTTTCTACCCCGCCAAACTCGCTTGTGCCGGCCAGGATACATCTAGCGGGCGTTACTTAATAGCTGTAAACAATATTGTTGATGTAGTTGACGAAAACAAAAGCAAAAACGTTTCCAAGGCAATGACTCAGCATTATCTTTCCGAAGATAAAATAAAATCGCTTCCACCATGTAGACAACACGTATTCAAGCCCAAAGGAATGAGTAAAATTTTCTTTTCAAAAGAAATATTTGATGCACTTCACAACATATATGAAGAAGGTAAAATCAAGACCAGTTTAATTGCTTACACATTTGACACATCTGAAGAGTGCCCAAATATTTAACAACATTGGGTATCTTTTTTCTTTAGCTGTATCTGTTTTGAGAAAATTGAGCAAGATAAGAATGTCGCGCGCAGTGCTAAATTCTGGTTAATCTTGGCTAAATAGATATAAAGCAAGAGCATGGATATCTGTGCAGTAGAATAAAATGGAGATTCATTAGTCAAATGATAGCCAGATTTACCTTTCTGGCGATGAAGTTTCAGGCAACATGTTTGGTCTTTTGGGAGTTGCTATCGATAAAATTTGACAATGTAATTTCCGAGCAAGTAAAACGCCTTTCTACAAACAATAAAAACCTTAATTACTGCAGACAATAATGAGTAAGCATCAGTCGGTACACAAGGCTGGCTTGCCTTTTGCCCAACAACGACGGCCAAAGACAACACTTAATATCCCAAGTCTGCTTGAGTACGCATCGCCCTGCCCCTACCCTATAAACAGAAAAAAGAGGCGACCAATTGGGCCGCCTCTGTGAGTTATTTGGGCAGAAAGGGAGTTCAGTCTTCCGCCTTGGGCTCGCGATAGGCTTCGCCTTTTTCAAGCCACTCGGGGGCCTTGGCTCCCTTGAGGTAATGATCGAACCAGTCTTTCATCCGCACACTGTAATCCAGCTTGTTGGGATACTTCTTCAGATGGTGCGGCTCGTCCAGATACTGCAGCAAGACCACATCTTTTCCGGCGCGGCGCATTGCCAGGTACAGTTCAATCCCTTGCTCCCAAGGCACTGCATCGTCTTTGTCACCGAACATGATCATCATCGGCGTTTGAATGCGGTCGACATAGAACACGGGGGAGTTTTCTATGTATTTCTGCGGCGCGCGCATCAGGCTTTCACCGATACGACTCTGGCCGGTTTCATACTGGAACTGCCGGGCAAGGCCGGTGCCGTGACGTATACCGCTGTAGGCACTGGTCATATTGCTTACCGGGGCACCACTGACCGCGGCCTTGAAGATATTGGTCTGGGTCACGGCAAAGGCTGTCTGGTAACCGCCCCAGGAGTGGCCCTGAATACCTACGGCATCCGGATCGGCTATCCCCATGTCGATAAGCTTCTGCACTCCGGCGGTCAACGCCTTGACCGAACTGATACCGGGATAGCCGACTTCAAAGCGAATATCCGGCAGGAAGATGGCGTAATCATCGGCGGCATACCAGGCAAAGTTGGGCCTGTGATTGATTTTCATGTCCGGGAAGGCGTGCAGGCGATCGCTCATAAAGCGGTAGAAATACACCAACACAGGATAACGCTTGCCACTTTGATAGTTGGCAGGCTTGATTAACACGCCGTCCATTTCACGGCCATCACCGTCGCGCCAGTGCACCAGCTCTGACTTGCCCCAGGGCAGTTTGCGGCGCTGGGCATCAAAGTCGGTTTGTTTGACCGCCTTGGCCGGCTCAAGCAAAGCCGAGCTGTAGAGATCCGGATAGCTGTCGTAACGCTCCTGACTGAACAGCAAGGTATCGCCCTTGTCGGCTCTGGCCAGCACAGACAGCTTGTTGTCTTTGGCAAGCAGCGGCGTCAGTTGAGCCCGGCCGATAACCGCACGGTAAAAAACGTCGGCCTTGGTCTTGTGGCTATAGCCCTGCAGCAACACAGCCTGGTTACGCGCCACAGTGGCAGGATAAGCCTTGTCTGGCTGGGCCAGAGCTTCAATACGCAGACTTTGCTGCTGCTTGCGGCCCTCACCGCCTGTCAGCATAAAGCCGTCGTGGGAGCGGGTATCAAACTGCCAGATATCGTATTTGTCATACACCAGCAGGCCTGAGTCATCCTCGAGCCAGGGGCCGAAGCCATAGCCGGGCGCCGCAGATGGATAATCATGATCTTCATCGGCGAAGCTGACCTTGAGCTTGCTGCTGAGGTTATGTTTGCGACCACTGGCCACATCATAGAGATAGATGCCGCCCTGCTGATAAAAGGCCAGGTATTTACCGGCCGGTGACAGGGTTGGCGCACTGCCGCTTGGCTGTTGGGTCAATACCCGGGTCTTGTGACCGGTATTGATATCCACCAGGTAAAAATCCCGGTAAAAACCGGCCCAGGTGATCATCTTGCGATAGGGAATATCAGAGCTCCCCAGCAGCACCCGCTTGTGTTCGCTCAGCTCAATGTCCGGCACCTTGCGGTCGGCCAGTTGCACTAGGTTGCGCGAACCAAGATGCAGCACAGCCAGATAGGTGCGGCTCTGCTCTTTTTCATACTGTTTGACTTCGTTGGGCTTGATCAGCGGATCATCCCCGTGCCACAGGCGTAGATCCCGCTGGGCACTTACCAGCGCGGTGTCGTACAGGTCGCTGCTCTGCTCCACCTTGGGAATTTGCAGCTGCTTGCTTATCTCGGGCACCCGGCCGAAGAACAGCCGCTCACCGTCGGCCGAAAAGCTCAGCTTGGCATGGCGATTAATGAGCCAACCCTTACTGTCGCCCTTGCTTGGCAATATCTGGCTCAGTTTGCCCGACTCTCTGTCGTAGAGAGACAAGGCATAGGGGCGCTCATTCGCATCCAGCGCCGCATCACCTCGGGTATAGGCAAGATAGCGGCCGTCACGGCTCAGTGCCAGGGCACCAAACTGCTTGTCGGCTTGGCTGCTGACCGATTTGAGTTCAAAGCTGCGGGTATCGAGCACAGAGATGCTGTGACTATTACTTGCACTGTCATTTTGCGCCAGTGCCAGCACACTGCCGTTATAAGCCAGTTGCCAGGCGGTCACATGCTCGAAACGCTGTGACTTGCCGCTCGCCAGCGACAACAGCTCGAAACTGCTGCCGGCATCCAGTTTCGGCGTTTTGGCTGCTGGAGCCTCGGGGGCGGATGCTTGATTGGCTGCTTTGGCGGAGGCCTCTTTGGCATCAATGCCGTTTGTCTCTGCGCTCTCTTTGCTTTCTTCATCGGCCTCATACCAGATAGCCAGCAAAGTACCATCTTCGCTGAAGGCATAAGACTTGACCCGCTCAAAGCGGCGCTGCTCACCTGTGGTGTTATCCAGCAGCAACAGGCCTTTTTTCAGCTTCTTGCGCGCCTTGGGAGCAAGCTTTTCCGATTCCAGCAGCGAAGGCGCCAGAGTAAAGGCAGTGTAACGGCCATCGGCTGACAGCTGCGGCTTGGAGCCACCGGCGACATCATAAACCTTGGTATTGGCCAGTGACTTGACCACACCACGGCTGTCGCCGCGATCCGGCGCGACACTGTAGGCCAGCACCTTGCCTTGTGGGTCGAGAACCTGATCAGTAATCGACTCAAACTGCATTATATCCTTAAGGGTCAGTGAGGGGCTGCTCTGGGCATTGACAGTGGTCGCGAAACCGGCTGACAGCAACAGCAGCGATGCTAAGGGCGTTAACTTCAAGATCGTCCTCTTTTTCATTGTTGTTAGACTAAAGTAGACTTTTTATTTTGTTGGCGTTCCATCATGGTCAGACGCCGACTTTTTAGCAAGTCAGCCTACAGAAAAAAGCGTGAGATTGCTCACTATTTCCTGTGAAAATGCGTTGAATGTGTATAGAATAGCGGCGATCTAAATCACAAAATTCTCAGTCGAAAACCGTGTCACTGACATGGTCTGATAAATAGCAGTAACGACCAACCGTGGAAGGACCTCTCCATGTCAAAAAGAACTATTACCGTGATCCCTGGTGACGGGATCGGCCCCAGCATTATCGACTCAGCTCTGAAAATTCTCGATAAGGCGGGGTGCGACTTTGAATATGAATTTGCCGATGCCGGTCTGACTGCTCTGGAAAAACACGGTGAGCTCCTGCCTCAGCGCACGCTGGATCTCATCGAGAAGAACCGTATCACCCTCAAAGGCCCATTGACAACGCCTGTTGGCGAAGGCTTTACCTCCATCAACGTAACCCTGCGTAAGAAGTTCAGCCTGTACGCCAACGTGCGTCCTGTGCTTTCTTTCAAGGGCACCCAAGCCAGATATGAGAACATAGATATCATCACAGTGCGTGAAAACACTGAAGGTATGTACTCAGGCCTGGGACAAAAGTTGTCTGAAGACGGTGCCATTGCCGAAGCCACCAGTATCATTACCCGTCAAGGTGCCGAGCAGATTGCTACCTTCGCCTATGAACTGGCTCGCAAGGAAGGTCGCAAGAAGGTGACCATAGTCCACAAGGCCAACATCATGAAGTCGACTTCAGGCCTGTTCCTGAAAGTGGCCCGTGAAGTCAGCCAGCGTTATCCGGATATCACTACCGAAGAGATGATTGTTGACGCCACTTGTATGAAGCTGGTGATGAACCCGGAAAACTTCGACGTGATAGTCACCACCAACCTGTTCGGTGACATTCTGTCTGATCTCTGCGCCGGTCTGGTGGGTGGTCTGGGCATGGCCCCGGGCGCCAACATCGGCAGCAACGCCGCTATCTTTGAAGCGGTTCACGGCAGTGCCCCGGATATTGCCGGCAAAAACCTGGCGAACCCAACTTCAGTGATCCTGGCATCGATCCAGATGCTGGAATACTTAGGTATGTCAGATAAAGCCGCCGCCATTCGCGCCGCCGTTTCTGCGGTTATCGAAGAAGGCGACCGCACTACCCGAGATCTCGGTGGTACCCATGGCACAACAGATTTCACCCAAGCGGTGCTGGATAGACTCTGATCTAATATCAACCCAGTAAGTTGCTAAAAAGGATGACCCAAGGTCATCCTTTTTTATGCCTGTGTTGGCAGGCAATGGGAAACATCCGCCGCCGGAGGCCCAACCAATGTTTTTGGCTATTTTGAGCTGAAAGCTATGCTAGCCGCTGTGCCAGCGGCGTAAAGTCGTGGAGCTTCGCCCCACTTTCAAGCACAGGCGGAACTGTGACCGTCGAAAACAGGGACGTATTCACGCCGTGTCACAGGATCGCCTGTGCGAAAGGCGCACCGCAGGTGATGGACTACATCGTGGCCGGAAGCTCGCCAATACTAACTTAGGAACTTTTAGCTGGAAGCTATATTAGCCGCTGTGCCAGCGGCCCAAAGTCGTGGAGCTTCGCCCCACACCCGAGGAAAGGGGGCTGTATCGACTCGCCCCCTTTCCAAACCCCCAGCGACCCGCGACGCAGCGGAAAACCCCTTGTGCTTATGATGCCAATTAGCTATCGCGCCAGACGCTCAGAGTCACATCCATGTGACTCTGGCCCAGCTCAACATCCTGTTTCGCGCTCGTTAGCTCGTCGCTAAGCGACACTCGCCCCTGATTAACTGGCGCTGAGTGGGCATCTGCCGGACAGGAGTCCCAATGCCGTGAAGGGCAGGACGCCCGTGAACGGCCATGCCTCACTACGCGATTGACATCAACGCCCTGCGGCCGCTTCGAGCGGGAAAAGTGTACACCTTTAGCATTTGAGGTTCCTGATGATTATCTGAATTTGAAATCGTGCAAAGCCTACAAACATACACCCCACTTTCAGGCATAGGCGGAACTGTGACCGTCGAAAACAGGGACGTTTTCGTCGAGGCTACATGGACGTATTCACGCCGAGTCACGGGATCGCCTGTGCATAAGCCTGCTGCAGGCAATGGGAGACGTCCGTCGCTGGAAGCCCAATCAATGTTATTTGGTTATTTTGAACTGAAAGCTATGTTAGCCGCTGTACCAGCGGCAGCAAGTCGTGGTGTTCCACACCACACCGGGCAAGGGGCTTTGCTTGTCCAAAACCCCTTTCATCCCCAAGGACACCCCCGACGTAGCCGAAAACTCCACTGGCTTATGAAACAAATTGGCTACACTCAGGACTCGCATCCTTGCTCGACCTTCGAGCCTCGACTTCCCTGTCTCGGCTACGCCAATTTGCAACAACGCCAGCGGCGGCTCCGAAGGGGGAATTGGTGCAATTCTGTTAGCGCTGAGTAGCTTGAAACATCTGAAATGTCTGCAGACATACACCTATTTCCAGGCACAGGCGGAACTGTGACCGTAGAAAACAGGGACGTTTTCGTCGAGGCTACATGGACGTATTCACGCCGTGTCACAGGGTCGCCTGTGCGAAAGGCGCACCGCAGGTGATTGGCCGGAGAGAATATGGACACCCTGCGTTAATGGCGCGGTAGTTAGCCACCGACTATGCTTTGTTTAAGCATTTAACAAGGAGGTTATTATGCCGCGCCCTCGCCGAACTCAAATCAGCCTTGAAGATACACCTTACTACCACTGTTGCAGCCGCGTGGTACGGCGAGCTTTCTTGTGTGGTGATGATGCCTACTCGGGTAAAAATTATGACCACCGCCGTGGTTGGGTGGAATCGTTATTGTTTGAACTGGAAGCTGTTTTTGCCATTGATGTGGCGGCATTCGCCATCATGAGTAATCATCTGCATCTGGTGTTGCATATCGATATAGAGATAGCAAACCGATGGACAGATAGAGAAGTGCTTGAGCAATGGCATAAGTTATTCAAAGGTGACGAGTTAACCCGCAAATTCACCCAGGGTGAGCTGATTGAAGCGTATGAAGTCCCCAGGCTGAAGAATACTATCGCGATTTATCGCAGCAGGTTATGTGACATCAGCTGGTTTATGCGTTGTCTCAATGAACCGATAGCGCGTCAAGCCAATCAAGAGGATAACTGTACAGGCCGATTCTGGGAGGGAAGATTTAAGTCGCAAGCCTTACTGGATGAAGCCGCCGTGTTAACCTGCATGGCCTACGTTGACCTCAATCCCATCAGAGCAAAGATGGCCGATACGCCTGAGCAGTCGGAACATACCAGCATTCAGCTACGTATTCAGGCAGCCTTGAAATGCGAACAACCCGCCAAGCTACTGCCCTTTATTGGCAATGAATGCAGTAATCAGCCCAGTGGTATTGCGTTTGGGCTCAAGGATTATCTTGAATTGGTGGATGATACCGGGCGTTGTATTCGCGATGATAAACGTGGCGTGATAAGTGAAAAGAGTACCAAGCTACTGACGCGGTTGAATATCCCTCATGAGAACTGGCTCAAGCTTACCACTGAATTTGGAAAACTATTTCGTGGCCCGGTGGGCACCTTGCAAGAGCTCAGCTGTTACTGCGAACACTTGGAGAAGCGACGACGACATTTTGCAACCAGCTGTCAGTACTTTCAAACGGCCTGAACCCCACGCTATTTAACTCAACCGCAGTCATTGAAATCCCCTGAACCATGGGTAGGGCTAGCACAGCTCAAATCTCGCATTTTTGCGTGAAATATGTTCGATTTCATCAAACCTCTGCAACTCACGGATATCTTTCTACCTCCGGGTGCTCAAATCCCCTACTGGTGCTTGAACGCAGACTGAAAGAAGATTAAGTTATTGTTTTACAATGGGTGGCTTGATTTTTATTTTACTTATTCGACTGCCATTGGGCATAATTGGCCTGGAGAAAGCCGACATCCCCTCGGACACGGCCAAGCCAAAACCAACCATATCGTTCCACCTCCCGAAACCAGGTATTGCGGTAACCCGCATCGGTGACAATCAGTGGACAAACATGGGATGGCAGCACCTGTGCCAACTCAGCCAAGAAGGCGTTATGACTGCGTGGAGCATTGTAGTCGGCAAACTTGAAAGTACGCTCATACAGGGTAACCGAGCGCCCTTGCACACTGACAGAGGCTCGCAATGTCATCATCCGCAGTTGTTCACGGACATCAGACCAATCAATGAGGATTACCGGCATGAGATTAGCAGCACAGAGTAACTTGGCATACCATTGATAAATAGCGAATTTATCAGAGTGTAGATGCGGGTTGCCGGGTAGCCTGTCTATCCATTTGATGTTGTGCTTTGGCGCCACCGCACCAGAGATATTGCGACCAAGCTGAGTGAGTGACAATTGATTGCCATCAAGTAACGCTTCTGTAGCAACCATCAGAGAATTAAGCCGTTTTTGATGTATTTGCGGGCATTGCTTTTTGAGTAAATCGTGTAAGATATGGACATCACGCATGGTGTTGGATCTGGTAGTTTTTTGGCGAAATCAATTAGATCAATCAACACCATGCGTGTCTACTGAATTGAATAAAAAGGGAATTATCTGGGGATTCCCTAGAGCGGGGCATTAAGGGCCTATGAGATACATAGACGTAGAATGGAAACATGATTTCAATTATGAGCCTACGAGGCTTGTTTCTGAAATTGGACCAGATGGCTACGAAATAAGAAAATTGGAGTTCTTTCCTGATGGTTCGGTTGGCTTTGCTTTCGAATCAATAGAAAGCCTAAATACGAGACTGGGTATTGATATGGTGCCCTCCTTAGAAGAAATAAACTCCCAAGAAGAGTTCCAGGGAAAGTCTACATCAAAAGAACAGTTCGAGCTGCTCTGGCACAAGCATGTGCCAAGTAGCTCTTAACAAGTTTAGGCTGGCGACGCCAAAATACGGCGCGCCTGCTAAAGGCGTTAGAAGTATCGGCATATGAGTGAAATTGAATTTTTGCATTTTAATCAAGTGAACCCTACAGAGTTCATGGACGTGGTCAATCAAGATTCTCTGAGAACACATTTGATCGAGCACCCGTATTTTGACGAAACAAGCCTCCATGCGTGGATGAATGAAAAAATAAATACAGATGCCATACATGGTTGTCGCATCCGGGCGGTTTATATTGGTGGAGTATTGGCAGGTTGGTGTGGCATTCAGCCTGATGATAATGGTTTTGAATTGGCGATTGTTATCTCACAAAAATTCTGGGGGTTTGGCATACCAATTTTCAAAAAGCTAATGTGCTGGGCGAAAGAGCTAGGGCATAAAGAAATACTATTCCATTTACTCGAAAGTAGGCGCGAATACAAGGTGTTGAATAAAATGTCCACTAAAGTTTATAAAACAGAGTTATCAGGTCGGTGTTTTACAACCTACCATCTAGCAGTAAATGAATAGTGTCCTCAAAACTTCTAACAAGTGGCTGTTGTCGGACACATCTACGCTGGCGTTCCGGTCCGTCGCAAAACCATGGCATTGTAAACCAAAGGAAATTTTGGCATGAAACTAACTATCGTTTCACTATTCGCTTTGGTTCTACTCGGCTGCTCAGCGGCCGGGGTTCCATATACAAATGATCCAATGACTAAGCTTGGTTACGCATATCAACTAATGAGAATACAAGACAGAGGCATAGCGGCTGAAAAGCTTGGCTTCGAGGCACTAGCTGACTTCGAAGAATCAAAAGATCTTTATGGTTTGGCTGAAGCTCATACATTTTTAGGCTTATTTTATAAAAGTAGAAGCTATCGTGACCGGAAAGACTTTTATGAAAAATACAATGAGTACGACCCTACCGCATCAAAATCAATCAAACACTTCGAGTTGGCAGCTAAAGCTTTTGAACAAGACGGAGATTACTGGGGTGTATCCAAGGCCTTATTCTCCATGGGAAATGCTTATTTAACGGATAACGACAAAACTCATGGTTGCGAAAAACTTAACGAATCATTAGAAATTTATAAAAGTGATAAAAACGTGTTTAAAGGCCGAGTTCACCCACACAATCCAGCTTTTGAATCATTTGATGCGATGATTGAGGCCTTCATTGAGAAATATTGTGAAAACGGTGTATAAAAAGTCGCTGAAAAGTGACGCAAAAAATGCGCACTTTAAGAAAACAACAAAGACACCCATTATTCGCTGAGTGAACGCTCTAGTTACCTGGATTACAGAAACACCGATGTTTCCACTGAGAGAAATCTTCTTGCATGCCATTTGAGGGCCGTTCAGCTGTTTAAGTGAGTGCGAAAGTCAAACTTCAGACGCAAAGTTCGATTGGGGAGAAATACTTGGGAGCCGCAGGGATTCAGCTAAACAATTTCTGACAATTAGCTAGTTTATCTAACTAAAAGGTGTCTGGAAAACTAGTGGCGATTCATAACGCTACAGCAGAGTTGCTTAAAACTCACAGCAAGCAACTCTGCGATAGTAGCCTTGGTTTCAACCAAGCTGCGCCCAAGCCTTGTTAACTTCTTCGGCGATAATTTCAATGCCGCGGCGCATCAACTCGGGTTGTTGTACATAGTTCATCCGAATACACTCACCGGCGTGTGGCCACTCTTCTGCCAGTCCGAAGAAGAAATACTCCCCGGGCACCACCAATACGCCCCTGGCTTTCAGGCGTCGATAGAGTTCCATGGCGCTGATGGGCAGGCCCTCAAACCAGAGCCAGAGGAAAATCGCGCCCTCGGGTTTATGAATTCTGAACCTGGGGTCCGGCAGAGCCTGTTGCAACATGGCCACGGTTTGCTGCGCCCGCTGCAGATAGAAAGGCCGCACTACTTCATTGCCGAGCCGTAGCATATCACCACAGGCTATCATCTCTGTCGCCATCGCCGGGCCCATACTGCCCGGAGCCAGTGAGATAATACCGTTGATATTGGTCAGCGCCTGGGTGATGGCTTCGTTCGCTATCACTATGCCGCAGCGCAGCCCCGGCAGCCCCAGCTTGGAGAGACTCATACACAACACAGTGTTGTCGTTCCAGAAAGGAGTCACATCTTCAAACAGAATATTGGGGAAAGGTGAGCCATAGGCGCAGTCGAGGATCAGCGGGATCCCGTGCGCTCTTGCCAGCTTATCCAGCTTATCAACCTCTTCATCTGTCAGCACATTGCCTGTGGGGTTAGTCGGCCGCGAAACACAAATGGCGCCGATATCGGCATCGACTTTAAGCCTTTCAAAGTCGATGTGATATTTGAACAAGCCGCCATCCAGCTTGGTGATTTCCGGCTTGAAGGTACGAAATAGTTCATCTTCCAGACCAGCATCACTGTAGCCGATATACTCCGGAGCCAGCGGCAGTAAAATCTTGCGTTTTTGCCCCTCGGCTGTGGTACCGGCAAACAGGTTAAACAGCGCGAAAAAGGAGCTCTGGCTGCCGTTGGTGAGGCTGATATTGTTTTTGGTTAGCGACCAACCGTAGGTATCGTTCAGCAGCTTGGCCAAGGCATTGAGAAAGACATCTTTTCCCTGCGGGCCATCATAGTTGGTCATGGCCGCGAGCAACTCGCCCTTGGCCAACATATCGGCACTAAGCTCGGTAAAATAGTCCAGCATGGAGGGGATGGCCGCCGGGTTACCGCCACCCAGCATAATCGCCCCCGGAGTGCGTAGCCCTTCGTTGAGATCATCCATCAACTGGGTGATACCTGTATAACGGTTAAACTTGTCACCAAACTTGGAAAACTGCATTACTTCTATCCGCAGACTCATATCAAGAAACAGAACTTATTTAGTAGCAGGAACCGCGGCAGATTACACCTTAAAAGTTTTTTAGTTGCGTGATACAACTCAATATTTACCAAGCTTAAATGGCTGCAAGCGCCCAAGTAAGAGTTGCATGGTCATTTGAGAGCAGATTTTTGTGCGCCAGCGAACATTTCGCCGACATCGACTTGTTGATCCATTATCAGGGGCACACACTTAAAAACAGGACAAGCAGCCAGAGGAGTAGCGGGTGTCAGCCTCAAAACTGAGTGAACTAAAGCAGCAACAGCAGAGTCTGCTGGAACAGGAATTGATGCGGGAACAAGCCGGTTCCCTGGGCGTTGCCGGCAAGAAGCTGGAACAAGCACTGCAGGATTACCGGCGCCACCATCACTTGTCACCGAGAAAGAAAGCCGAGTACGTTAGCCTAGTGGCCGATGCCGTCTATAACCTGATGTTGACCCGGGAACTACTCGGCTTTGTTGACGGCAATCTTGAGTGGGTTTGCGGCCAGTATGACATCCCGGATGCCGTGCTACAGCAGTTGGCCTTGAGCTGAAAAGCATCAAGGCCCGCTTGGGGCCTCGAGTACCAACTCACCAAGGAGAGTTGGGCCGCAGCCACAGGTGCACAGTCACTTCATCCCTGTCGTGATAGAGGTGTTTACAGGCCAGCTTAAACTCTGTGATGCCGTTTTCTTTGAGAATGGCCTGCATATTTTCCAATATGGTGCTCACCTCTTTGTAACGGCTCTTCATCGGCAGTTTCAGGTTAAAGATAGCCTCTTTGAACCAGCCATTGATGGCCCAGGCTTCCATCAGCTCGGCCACCCTGGCCGGTTTTTCCACCATGTCACACACCAGCCAATAGATGTTCTTGCGCTTGGGCTCGAAACGGAAACCGTCGGCCTGGAAGTGAGTTACCTGGCCGGTTTCCATCAATCCTGCACCCATGGGGCCATTGTCGACGGCCGATACAAACATGCCGCGGCGCACCAACTGATAGGTCCAGCCGCCGGGACAGGCGCCGAGATCCACGGCGTTGAGGCCGCTGCGCAAACGCTCTTCCCGCTGCGGCTCGGGAATAAAGTGATTGAAGGCCTCATCCAGTTTCAAAGTCGAGCGGCTGGGCGCATCGGCGGGAAACTTGAGCCTGGGGATCCCCATAAAAAACGGTGACGAGTTATGGCTGTAGGAATAACCGGCAAACGCCTTGCCCGGTGCCACAAAGCACACATGGATTATCGGTCGCTTGGGGTTTTCCTTGGCCAGCAGAGTACCGCTCTGTTTCAAAGACTGACGCAGCGGCACAGTAAACTTGCGGCAGAAGGTCAGCAGCTCTTTGGCTTCGTTGGTATCCGGGGTTTCGACCCTGAGCTCACCGCCCCTGCTGACATCTTCAAGTGCGGCGGTAATTGGCCCTACCCTGTCTTCGGGGGGCAGGTCACTGAGCAGATCGCCGCAGACAAACATCTGCCGGGCGAAGATCAATGAGTCCAGCGCCAGTTCCTGTGCCAGGGTGTCGGCTTCCCCTTCGGCAAAACATTGAAAGATCACATAGGCATCGTTGTTATTGGCCTTGACGAAACCACCGACATTGAGCAGTGCCGCCCGATTTTGGATCTCGGCCGCGCACTCTTTTTCATAGCCGGCACGACAAAACAGAAACAGGTTGTTCATTGGTATTTCCAAACAGTGAATCTTACCGGAAAGCCTCCGGCAACTGGCGAAGGCGCGAGTATACCATAGCATTTTGAATAGGAGTTGCCTGACTCGGTGAGAATGAAAAGCCGAGCATGCCAGGCTTGTAAGAAAGCTCGGGCTAAATTGAGCTTGGCCTGCAGCACATATCGGCCTATTCCCCCTGCCCTTCGGCAATTGGGAACAAAACACCCGCCACTTGGGCGGGTGTTTACCTAGGCAGGCCTGCGGACTATCTACTTAAATAGCCATCTCTTTAAATAGCTATCTCTCTAGAGGGCTATCTCTTCAGGTGACAGTTTTAAGCAAACAATGGCTTTAGTAAATAATGGCTTTAGCCAACCAAACTTAGAGCCCGGTTTCATCCATGCGGTGGCGCCATACCGCTGCCGCCAACAATAACCAGCCCACCAGGAAGCAGCTTCCGCCGAGAGGGGTTACCATGCCCAGCCACTTGGTGCCGGTCAGAGCATACAGATACAGCGAGCCGGAGAACATAAAGATCCCGGCGATAAACAGCCCCGCCGCCCAGTCAATCAGACGCGACTTGAACCAGTGACCGGCAAAGGCCAGGGTTATCAAACCAAAGGTGTGATAGAACTGATACTCCACCCCCAGGTTGAATATGGCGATCAACTCGGCAGGTGCAATGGTCTTGAGTCCATGGGCGCCAAAAGCTCCCAGAGCAACGGCAAAGAAACCACTGATGGCCGCCAGTAACAATAACCCCTTACGCATAACTAACTCCCGATAAATAAAAGTGATTCTTTCACGGCATCCTGCAGGTTAGCCTTAAGATCCGTTCCGGACGACTTGCGCGGCACAAAACTATGATCTCCGTCGGTAATAAAGCGTACTTTGGCCTGCTCGGGCAGCGCCCAGGAGGCCAACTGCTCGCGCTTGCCGAAGCTGTCGCGCTCGCCCTGCAAAATAAGCAGAGGCAAGGCGCACTCCCACAAGGGCTCAAGTCTGGGCTCGGTTTTCTTCGGCGGCAAAAACGGATAACCAAGACAGATAACGCCGCTGGGGGTCATCGCCAGTTTATCATTGGCCGCCAGCATGGCCGCCATCCGCCCGCCCATGGATTTGCCCATCAAAAATAGTCGCTTGGGCGCAAACTCGGCAACCGCTGCCGCCAAGGTCTGCTCGAAGGCCTGCAACAGCACAGGTGCCCGGTCCGGCGGGCGCCGCTTGCCATCCTCGCCGCGCTTGACCATATAAGGAAAGTTAAACCTCAGCACGCTCGGGCCGCTGGCAGACAGCAGCGTGGCATAATCTGCCATAAAGTCGCTGTGCATATCGGCACCGGCGCCATGGGCGAACAACACCAGAGTGTCACTGTCCTTACCTTTATCCAGCAGCCAGTTAGTATTCAAATTCATCATCAGCCCTGTCCGAAGATACAATAATTTTCATGCTTGGATTCGAATAAACCACAATATTAAATACCGTACTTCCCTGACAAATCAATTTATTAAAAAATAGCGTTAAAAAACGACCAAGCGGTAATTATATATCTCTTACCCATACCGTTTTTACATGCTCTCTCAACAAATCAATCACACTTTTATGAATAAACACCAAGCCAAAGTCCTCTTCCAGTTTAAATATTAACCTTTGTTCCACAGGAATATTTTCCAGCTTAGAAAAATCGAACTCTGTCGAATCAGTATCTAACCAATTCAACTTACCAAATTGCTTTTCTTTATCAGTCAATCTGTACGTCTGCTGGATATAAGGCATTCGATAGTTGTCATATACCTCGAGTTGTTCATCCGAAGGTTGACTTGGCGAATTGTCAACACGAGCATCCAGCCATTCAACACCATGCTGCACCAATGGCTCCAGTTTGGATGCTATATCACCAATAATGAACAGCTTTGGAGAAAAGGTCATTTCCAATAACAGATCCGGTGCTGCAGCACCTACTGGTGCAGGTGTTTGTTGGAATGGGAAAGTATCCATATTTTGTTTAGTGAGTATCGAGTATTCATCTTTCACTTACTATTATCTCCTTGGTGCTTCATCATCGACATCAAACTTAAAAGCGGTCAGTCCACAAGCTAACCCCTGTAGAGCGATATTATAGAGCTCATCATATACTTCTGAAGAAAAGAAAAAGTTATTGGTACCTTTAACCCTGAAAATGTGTCTGCGGTTCATGGGATAAGACTCGAGCTTTTCTCGGTCAAGATACAATTTACTAACTATGATTGAATGAAAAGGCTTCTGCTCTTCCAATGGCACATCGTAGCCGTGCTTTTTGGGATCATAATGCCTGATAACGTTTTTTATAACTGACTTGTCTTCATCCAATACATCCAACTCGTTATTTATCGCGATAATATATCGCTGCTGAGTCGACAGGCCATCCATGCACTGTAATCTATTGGGCAGAAAAGCGACGCCATATGGGTCAAAGCTCATAAAAACGTCTGCTATAGGTTTGGTAACGCTTAAATCCCCTGAGTTTGTGATATCGAAAACAGCTTCTGAATAACTGTCTTCGTCCTCCCAAATAACCGCACTCAATGCGCTCACTGGAATGTAGTCCATGTCTTCGTACAAATGCTCTCTGTTATCAGAGCAACTAAACATGGCATCACTCTCTTCCGTGTTTTCGTTTATGTAAGCCAGTTCCATCAAAGTTCCCTATAAACTGCAAGCTTTCACTTATTTGTAGTGCCTTCCTGTATATGCAGAGAAGCGTGTTACCGACTTATCCCGGCAACAATTCACTACGTGACTCCTCGGCAAACATATCCAGCATCCATTCGCGGAACGCGACGATTTTACCTAACTCGGCATGTTTTTGCTGGCACACCAGATAATAGGCATCTTTGCTGACCAAAACCTCCTGGAACGGACAGACCAAACGCCCGGCCTTGATGTCGGGGCGGGCGAGCACGCTGTAGCCCAGAGCAACCCCCTGGCCATGGGCCGCCGCCTGCAGTACCAGAGATGAGTGGCTGAATATCGGCCCCTGGTTCACATTGACATCCGTTACGCCACATTGGCGGAACCAGGCCTGCCAATCATGACGGCTCATATCGTGCAGCAGGGTATGATATTTAAGATCGGCAGGCTTTTCCAATGGCTTGGGGCCGTTGAGCAGCATTGGCGAGCACACGGGGATCAACACTTCGTTGCGCAGTTTGTCGGCCCTGAGCCCGGGCCAGTTACCCTGACCATAGTAAATTGCCACATCCACATCGTCGGACAGGGCGCTGAACTCGGCATCCACCGCCTTGATCCGCACATCGATATCGGGATTCTTCTCACTGAATTTTGCCAGACGCGGCACCAGCCACTGAATGGCAAAGCTGGGCGACATGCTGACAGTCAAGGAACCCACGGCGCTGCGGGCCAACAGCCTGTCGGTGGCATCCGACAGTTGGGTAAAAATATCCTTGATATCGAGGAAGTAGCTTTGCCCCTCTTCGGTCAGTAGCAGCGAGCGGTTCTTTCGGCGAAATAATTTTAATCCCAGAAAGTCTTCCAGCGCCTTGATCTGATGACTCACTGCGGCCTGGGTAACGAACAGTTCTTCGGCGGCGCGGGTAAAGCTCAAATGCCTTGCTGCTGCCTCGAACGCCTTGACCGCATTCAGCGGAGGGAGTCGTTTTGACATAGTGATCCACTTCTCATTTTTTAATTAGTTTTTCTAATCCAGATTGTTACATTTTATCGTTTGTTAAAGCCAGCGCTTTTGGTTAAATTTTGCGCCGAAAAGTTGAATATTCAGACAATCTCTGAGCAGTCGAAGGGAAGGTCTGACACTGGCACTCAGTGCCCGTTCTCACCCGGAGGCATCCCATGTTGAACTTTAAATCCGCTTTTGTGCTCCTGCTGTTTGGCATGAGCACCAGCGCCATGGCTGCGGAAAGTCTTTCTGCACCGGCGCAAGCTCGTCCTCTGCCAAGAGTCGCTGTCGAAGCCCCTGCGGTGCAGATAGACTTTAAACTGCTTGAGCAGGAGCTGAGCCGTAACATTGCCGCCAACAGCGAAGAGCTCAGAACCCATGCGCTGGACGAGCCGACACTGCTGTTGGCCGAAGACGCGGCAGCCAGTCCATCAAAGGTTCAGCTTAACTGAGCCCCATTGGATTTCGCTGAGCGTCAGCAGCAAAAAAGCCGCTTCGAGAGAGGCGGCTTTTTGTTTATCAGGGGCGGTAAACCTTGACGTTACCGTGCCCTTGCTCCTGAAGGTAGAGCGCCTGCAGTTTACTCATAACGCCGCGGTCGCAATAGAGCAGATAGGTCTTGCTGCGATCGAGCTCGGCAAAGGCGCTGGCCAGCTTGAAGAAAGGAATATGAACTATCTCGACACCTTCCAGTTGCAGCGGCTTGCTCTCTTCCTCTTCCGGCGCCCTGATATCCAGCACCACTTCACCCTGACCGACACTGGCGACGGTTTCGGTTTCCGTTACTTTGGTATCCATGTCGGTTGCTATCTCCCGAATATCCATGACCACGGCATCGGCGATAATCCGGTCCAGCAGATCTTCGGAAAACTTGGTTTCCTCGGCTTCAACCTTGGACAACACCGCCTTGACCGTGGGTTTTTGTGAAATCACGCCGCAGTATTCAGGCATGGACTTGGCAAAGTCTTCCGTACCTATCTTGCGGCTCTCGTTGATGATGTCCTGCTTGTCCATGGTGATCAAAGGTCTGAGGATCAGGGTATCGACACAACGGTCAATCACATTGAGGTTGGTCAAGGTTTGGCTGGATACCTGTCCCAGGCTCTCACCAGTGACCAGCGCCTGAACCCCCATACGCTCCGCCACCCTGGCGGCGGCGCGCATCATCATCCGCTTGAGTATGACGCCCATCAGGCCATTGTCTATACGCTCGAGGATTTCGGCCACTACGGGCTCAAAGGGAACGGTCACAAACTTGACTTTATGCGACTCGCCATAGGTCTTCCACAAATGGTGTGCCACCTGCTTAACCCCGATTTCGTGCTGGGCACCGCCCAGATTGAAGAAGCAGTAGTGGGTACGAGAACCCTTCTTGATAAATTGGAAACTGGACACCCCTGAATCAAAACCGCCGGAGATCAGGGACAGCACATCTTCCTGGGTCGCGATCGGGAATCCGCCAAGCCCGGGGATCTTCTTCTCCACCAGGTAGAGTTTGTCGTTGTTGATCTCCAGATGAATGGTCATATCCGGGTCTTTGAGGCGCACACCGGCCGCTTCGGTAAACTGGTTCAGGCCACCACCTACGTAACGCTCCACATCCTGCGAACTGAAGTCGTGCTTGCCGCTGCGCTTGGCGCGGACACAGAAGGTCTTACCCGCCAGCTCGTCGGCATACACCTTGAGAGCATGCTGGTAGATATCATCAACGGTTTCAAAGCTGTATTCATTGACCTGGCTGATGGTAGAAATCCCGGGGATACAAGCCAGACGCTCGGCAAAAACTTGTTTTAGCTGGGGTTTGTCTTTGGGAACCTGCACCATAATCCGATCCCACTGGCGGGTAACGGCAGCGTCTTCATCCACTTTTTTGAGTACATTGCGGATATTGGACTCGAGCATCTTGGTAAAACGCATTCTTACCGGTTTGCTCTTCATCATGATTTCTGGATACAGCTTTACGATAAACTTCATGGGGATCCCGAGGAAAAAAATTTCAAACAGCAATCGTGGGATTATAACAAAGACCCGCTAACTGGCACAGAGATTTGCCACTCCAAAGCCGTGCCCGGATTGCAGAAGCATAAAAAAAGCAGCCGTTTTCAGGCTGCTCTGATTCTGATGATGCTGCGCCATCAAAGATTGGGATCGACTTCAATCTCATCAGACTCTTTGGCCTTGCCCTGCTCAATGGAGATTTCCACCCTGCGGTTACGGGCGCGATTCTCCGGCGAGTCGTTGGGCACCAAAGGCGCAGTGGAAGCCATGCCCACCACTTTCATTCTGCTGGCATCAAAGCCGGGCACCTTGACCAATTCGTGAGCCACGGCCACCGCCCGCTGGCTGGATAGGTCCCAGTTGGAGCTGTACAGCTCATTGCTTATCTGCATGTCATCCGTGTGGCCGGAGACTGTGATGATCCCGGGTACATCTTTGAGTAGCTCACCAACCGCCTGCACCACAGGTTTGAACCTGGGTTGCAGGAACCCCGAACCTGAGGCAAAGGCGCCCTTCTCCCGAATACGGATGATAATCTGCTGCCCCAGAGACTCGATTTCAATAGCACCGTCCACTATCTCTTTGTTGAGCGCCTCGGCCATCTTCTTGACCTGCTCGTTAATCTGATCCTGAGCCGCCTGCTGTTCCTGGGTCTTCTTGTCTTCGGCCTGCTCCTGCGCCGTGGCCGAAGCCTCGCCGCCACGCTGCTCGCCCCTTTGCTGCTGCACGCCACCGGCACTGTCGTCATCCCCTTCCTGATACTCGAGGATCTGCTGGGTCATCTCGTTGGTTTGCTGGTTGATTATTTCAATCGGGGTGGGATCCGGGCGTCCGGGGCGGAACTCCAGCGCAATCACTGAGGTGCCTTTGGGAATATCTTTCACTTCAACCTTGTTCTGCACCCCGAAGGCGTATTTCATAGAGCCGGCTATCTGTTTGAACTTCATGACATCCATTTCGGAGAAGGCCAGCAGCAGCACGAAGAAACACATCAGCAGCGACATCAGGTCGGCAAAGGTTGCCAGCCACATGGGTGCGCCGGGTGGCGGACAATCACACTTGGGCTTGGCCATAGTGTTACTCTCCGTCCGTTGTATCTATTTTGCGCTGCTTCTCAGACAGGTAATTTTTGAGGAAGCCCTCAATCACCCTGGGGTTCTGGCCATCCTGAATCGCCAGCACAGCGTCCATAATCAGGTTGCGGTTGAGCATCTCTTCGTTCATCCGCAGCGCCAGCTTATCGGCAATCGGGATCGCCACCATGTTGGCAATAACCGCACCGTACAAGGTGGTCAGCAAGGCCACCGCCATTGCCGGGCCGATAGATTTAGGGTCATCCATGTTGGACAACATGGCCACCAGACCAATCAGGGTACCTATCATACCCATAGCCGGCGCCACATCACCCAGCGCCTTGAAGATACTGATCCCCGCCTTGTGGCGCTCTTCGGTCAGCTGAATGTCTTTCTCCAGTGCTTCACGCACCACATCGCCGTCGTGGCCGTCCACCAGCATGTCGACCGCTTTTTGCATAAAACTGTTGGAAATTTGCGCCTCTTCCAGCGCCAGGAAGCCCCCTTTACGGGCGGCGTCGGCCATGGTGACCGACTGTTCAATCAACTCTTCGGGTTTGTCCAGTTTGAACATAAACGCCTTGGCGGCAATCTTGACCGCCCCCAAAAACTGCTTGAGGTTGAATTTCATCATCACCACAAACAGCGAACCTACCATCACAATCAATACCGAAGGCACATCAATAAAGATTGCAATGCCGCCACTGCTGACCATTGCCATGATAATAAAAGCAAAAGCACCTACCAGTCCTATCAGGGTTGCTAAATCCACAGTGGCTCCTCACCTCTAAAGCAGACCCGACACAGTGTGGCCGGGATCTCTATCCCATACAAGCCGATCCGCCTCAAAGGGTGATATAGGATCTTGGCTATTCGCAGGAGATGAATATGATAATTTTCAACAGTTTCTATTTTGAGTTATCGGACAGGGCTTAGGCAAGTTTAGGAAGATTTTAATTTTCTCCAAAAAAAATCAGCGACAAAGCGTGCTGTTGAGCAAATAACGGGCGCTTCAATTTGACCCTTATCGCGCCCTGATATACCTTGTGTCACGCTGAACATAACGCCAAGACACCTGCTGCCAATCCCCTCCCCTTATACCTTTGCACCGTGACAATCAGGTCGCAGGAATGGGCCGGCAACCAAGGTGCACCAAGGAAACCGATGTGGCCAAAAAACCCGAAAATCTGAGCTTTGAAGAATCTCTCAACGAACTGGAACGCATAGTCGCCGAGTTGGAACGCGGTGAAGTATCGCTGGACGATGCTCTCAAACAGTTCGAGCGTGGCATAGGTCTGGTGCGCAGCAGCCAGGCCAAACTGGAACAGGCGCAACAGAAAGTTGCCATACTGCTGGCCCAGGATCCCCAGGCGCCATTGAGCCCATTTGATGTCGAGGGTGAGTGAGTGTTAACCCAAGCTATTAACCAATACCAGCAGAGAGTCAATCAAAGAATTGCCACCATTCTGGACACCCTGGATGATACCGAGCTCAAACTCAAGGCTGCCATGCGACATGGTGCCCTGCTGGGCGGTAAACGTATTCGGCCGTTTCTGGTTTACTCTGTGGGCGAGATGCTCGGCGTTCCCCTTGAGCGCCTCGATGATTGCGCCGCCGCCATAGAATGTATTCACGCTTACTCGCTGATCCATGACGATCTGCCGGCCATGGACGACGATGCCCTGCGCCGCGGTCAGCCAACCGTGCATATCGCCTTTGACGAAGCCACCGCCATTCTGGCCGGTGATGCCTTGCAGACCTTGGCCTTTGAACTTATCAGCAGCGATATCGAGGGCCTCAGCGACCGCCAACACCTGCGCCTGGTGCAGGCGCTGGCCAAAGCCTCCGGCTACCGCGGTATGTGTGGCGGCCAGGCCCAGGATCTCAATGCCACAGACAAAGAGATCTCCCTTGCGCAGCTCACCGCCCTGCACAGATTGAAGACGGGTGCCCTTATCCGCTGCGCCGTCGAGTTTGCGGTCATTGCCGCCGATGTCGATGATAATGAAAGGCAGGCACTGCTGGAATACGCCGATGCCATAGGTCTGGCATTCCAGGTACAGGATGACATTCTCGATATTACCGGCAGTACAGAAGAGCTGGGTAAGCCCCAGGGGTCGGATCTCGACGCCAATAAGAGTACCTATCCTAAACTGTTGGGACTGGAGGGCGCCAAGGCCACTGCCCAAAAACTGCTGGAAGATGCACTATCAGCGCTGGCCAAATTGCCATACAATAGCCAGTTAATTGCCGAATTCGCCCGCTATATCGTTGAGCGAAGAGTATAAAAAGAGACAAAGTATCTCGTTATGAGTCTGGATATCACTCAGTTTCCTGTGCTGGCACAGGCCAATACCCCGGAAGAGCTGCGTCAGCTTCCACAAAGCCTGCTTCCTCAGCTGGCCGACGAGCTCAGGGAGTTTTTATTAAAATCTGTGGGCATGTCGAGCGGTCACTTTGCTTCAGGGTTAGGCACTGTAGAGCTGACCGTGGCGCTGCATTATGTCTACAACACCCCGTTTGACCGCCTGGTCTGGGATGTGGGTCATCAGGCCTACCCGCACAAGATTCTTACCGGTCGTCGCGATCGCATGCCTACCATACGCCAAAAAGGCGGCCTGCACCCTTTCCCCTGGCGGGAAGAGAGTGAGTACGACACCTTCAGTGTTGGTCACTCAGGCACCTCGATTTCGGCCGCACTGGCAATGGCTGTCGCCGCCGATAAAGAGCAAGCCGGCCGTAAAGTGGTGGCCGTCATAGGCGATGGCGCCATGACAGGCGGCATGGTGTTTGAAGCCATGAACCACGCCGGCGATCTGCACAAAGACATGCTGATGGTGCTCAACGACAACGAGATGTCTATCTCGGAAAACGTCGGCGCCCTCAACAACCACCTGGCGCAGCTGATGTCCGGCCGCTTCTACACCACAATACGTGAAGGCGGCAAGAAGGTACTCAAGGGCATGCCCGTCATCAAAGAGATGGCGCGCCGCACCGAGGAACACCTGAAAGGCATGGTGGTTCCGGGAACCCTGTTTGAAGAGCTGGGATTCAACTACATAGGCCCTATCGATGGCCACGATGTGGATGCCCTGGTGGAAACCCTGCGCAACATGCGCAGCCTCAAGGGGCCGCAGGTACTGCATATCATGACCAAGAAAGGCAAAGGTTATGAGCCGGCAGAGAAAGATCCCATAGGCTGGCATGCGGTGCCCAAGTTTGACCCTTCACTGTTTTGCAAGCCGGCCACCAAGCCGGGAAAACCCAGTTTTTCCCAGGTGTTCGGCAAATGGCTGTGCGACATTGCCGCCAAGGATGACAAGGTACTGGGGATCACCCCGGCCATGCGTGAAGGCTCCGGCATGGTGGAGTTCTCCCAGAAATTCCCCGAGCAATACTTCGATGCCGCCATCGCCGAGCAACATGCTGTGACTCTGGGCGCGGGCTTTGCGTGTGAAGGCTATAAGCCGGTAGTGGCCATTTACTCCACCTTCCTGCAGCGCGGCTATGATCAGTTGATCCACGATGTGGCACTGCAGCGCCTGCCAGTACTGTTTGCCATTGACCGTGGCGGCATTGTGGGCGCCGATGGCCCAACCCATCAGGGCGCTTTCGATCTCAGCTACCTGCGCTGCGTACCCAACATGGTGATAATGGCGCCATCCGATGAAAACGAATGTCGGCAGATGCTTTACACCGGCTACTGCTACAATAAGGGCCCAAGCGCAGTGCGCTACCCTCGCGGCAGTGCAACCGGCGCCGAGCAGGTTGAAGAGATGACGGCCATGGCGATAGGTAAAGGCCTTGTCAGACGTCAGGGCAAACAGATTGCCATTCTCAACTTCGGCACTACCCTGGCTGCCAGCCTGGAAGCCGCCGAAAGCCTGGATGCCACAGTCGCCGATATGCGCTTTGTTAAGCCCTTGGATGAAGATTTGCTCAGGGAGCTGGCCGCCAATCACGACTTGCTGGTAACTGTGGAAGAAAATGCCATCATGGGCGGCGCAGGCAGCGGTGTACTCGAATACTTGGCCAGCCAGGGGATCTGCAAGCCTGTGTTGCAAATTGGCCTGCCGGATGAATTTATCAAGCACGGCTCACCGGAAGAGATACTGACTGAGCTCAAGCTGGATGCCAGTGGTATTCTCGAGCAGATCCAAAACCGGCTCGCATAAGATAAGCATCCGCTATCATTAAAAAAACCGCCTCAAGGCGGTTTTTTGCTTCTCCGACCACAGCAAAGCCAGCTAGAGTTAAACTGAGCTAGCCAAGCTAGTGGCGACAATACTATATCTTGGCATTCTCTTATTCTGGGTTTTAGCAAAGGAGGCGCTGTGCCGGAAAGCAGGGCTTTGGTGTTGGGGGGCGGTGGTGCCAGAGCGGCCTATCAGGTTGGGGTGCTCAAGGCATTGGTGCAGTTTTATCCCCGCAATCACGCCATTCCATTCAAGATTGTTTGCGGCACTTCGGCCGGAGCCATCAATGGTACCGCCATCGCCACCCATGCATCCTGTTTCCATCTGGGGCTGAGAAAGCTGGAATGGATCTGGCGTAATATCCACACTGAGCGAGTCTACCGCGCCTCCAATACCGGCGTGCTGGCACATCTGGCCAAGATGGCCCTTCGTGGCATGCAGGGAGATCTGGTCAATACCGACGCCGGCAGTTTGCTGGACAATGAACCCTTGCGGCAACTGCTCAATGAGCTGATTAACTTCGAGCGAATCGATCGCAACATCCGCGGCGGCTCCCTGATGGCACTGAGCATTGACACCTCCTGCTACAACAGCTCCCGCTCCGTGACCTTCTTTCAGGCCCACAAGGAGCTGGAGAACTGGCAAAGGGCCAGACGCAGCGGCGAGCGCACCCGGCTGCACACAGAGCACCTGATGGCCAGCTCCGCCATTCCTTTGGTGTTCCCCTCAATTAAGCTGTCCCAGTCTTACTATGGCGATGGCTCAGTGCATCAATTGGCGCCACTGTCCAGCCCGATACATCTGGGCGCCAAGCGGATCATGGTGATCAACCTGGACAGCCCACACAAGAACACGCCCCTTGAACTGGATTATCATCCCAAGACGGCCACCATTGCCGGTCATCTGCTGGATACCATCTTTTCCGATACCCTGAATTCAGATCTGGAGCGGCTCAGGCGCATCAACAGCACTCTGGCGCTGGTGCCGGAACAGAGCCGCCAACAGTTGGATTTGAGGCCGATTGATACCTTGGTGATTAAACCCAGTGAAGATCTCAGTGAGCTGGCCAAGCGTTACTATCAGGAGATGCCCTTCGCCATTCGTCGACTGCTGGCTTTGATTGGCATAGACAGCCAGTCGGACACCAGTATTGTGTCTTATCTGCTGTTTGAGAACGCCTACACAGGCGCCCTAATAGATTTGGGCTATCAGGATGCCATGTGCCAGATTGATGAATTGAAAGCCTTTTTCGATATCAATTGAGCACGAATCAGGCAAAAAAGATGAGTAGGGCCACCACCAGCAACACTGAGACCAGAGTCACGGCAAAGGTTGGTGTGGAGCCTTGCTCCCGCTCATTGGCGGTAACGGCTATGTTCTCAGCCTGTAAACCATAGGAATCGCTCTCCGGGTTGTCGACTGTGGTTTGCACTATGTGGTGGCGCTGAAACTGAATGAAGGGCTGGTTTGGGTCACCGACATAGAGACGCACTTCCCCCGCTTCACTTCGGCTCACCAGCGGCGGCAGTATGGTCAGCGCATCCAACTGATAATCCAGGGTCAAATCTTTCAGTTGGACAAGCGTATAGCCCAGCGCCTTGGCCTGATCCTGCAAGGCGGCCGACATCTCGTAGCTGGCCAGCTCGGCGTCGAGAACTACCAGCTTACCGGGTTTGCCATCGGGCTGTTGCCACAGACAGTCGGCCAGCCAGATCCCCTTGAGTGAGGCGTAACGGGCAAACAGTGCTTCCACCAGCTCCCAGGCGTCGGCCTCTCCGGTGAGCCAAGGGCTGATCTCCACATTGTTGACCCGCAGCACGCAGTCTTCACCATTGAGGCGTGCCGCCATATAGCTCAGGTAGGCTTGCTGATCTTCCACCGGCAGCACGAGTTTGCCTGCCAGCTCCAGCAACAGCACCTCATTGAAATGAGCGGTCAGAATAAGCCGCTGCCAATGCATGGGTTTGAGATAGTAATCCGCCGGTTGTTTAAGATTCTCTGCAAGCACCCGGCTCGCCTCCTGCTCCTCCATCATGGGAAGGTAGGCATAACAATGACTGGCCTCTTCATTGCCATCGATATTCACCGGCAGGATCAACGGCACATCGCCATCACGGCAAAACAGCAGCTGCTGGGTAGAAGTCAAATTCTCAAACAGTTCCTCGAACGAGATATCGAGGCCATCATTACTGTCATGGGTCACGGTTGCCAACTCCTTGTAGGTCACTCGGGTTTGCGCTTATTCAGGAAAAGTCGCTGCAACATATGCAGCCAAGCAGTCCTTCCCGGCATTCAGCTCCACAAAGGTCGCAGAGTACCCCATTTAACGTGCAAATAAAACCAACGCCAGCGGCCGGGCAATCAGCCTTGAAGCAAAATAACTTCGGCCTTCTCCACCCTTCTGGGCTTGCCGCGAATAAGCAAGGTATCACCGGCGCGGAACTGCCAATCTTCATCCGGCGGCTCGTACTCCCTGCCGCCGCGGCGCACTGCTCTCAGTTCCACCCTGAGCTGTTGCCAGGGGATCTCGGCACTGAATTTTCCCACGGCGCTGGCGCCTCTTGGCAAAGCCACTGCATGCAGTAATTCGAGAGAGAAGTCGGCTTCCTCACCGGAAAAGAAACCGTGCAGATACTGATAATGATTGCGCCGCTCCGACTCCAGCCGTTTGAGGATCCGCGACAAGGGTACCCCTGACTGATACAACACCTGAGATACCAGCATCAAGCTGCCTTCCAGAGTTTCCGGAATAACCTGACTGGCACCGGCCTGCTCCAGTTGCTCAAGCTCGCTGTCATCCCGGGTTCGCACCATGATCCGCGCCTCGGGCGCCAGTTGCCGACACAGTACCAAGGCCTCTTCCAACTGCGGCTGCTCGCAAAAGGTCAGCACTATACTCTTGGCGTGGCGCACATTGGCTTGTTTGAGCAAACTGCGTTTACAAGCATCGCCGAAATACACAGGCTCTCCGGCCCGGCGCGCCTCTGCAACCCGGGAGGGATCCCGGTCGAGGGCAATAAAAGGGATAGCTTCGGCCTTGAGAAACCGCCCTATGGTCTGCCCAACCCGGCCATAACCCAGCAGCAGAACCAGATCTTGCTGGGGATCCAAAGGCGGCAGGTTTTCCGCCGGTTCCGGCCTGGGTTTAAGGCCCTGCAGCAGCCTGGCTATGTCTATGCTATGACGCACCAATGCCGGCGCCAGTGCCATCGACAGTACGGCAACCATCACCAAAGTGTTACTGACACTGGGGGCCAGCAATTGATAACTCACTGCCAGGGCCAGCACCACGAATGAAAACTCCCCCACCTGTGCCAAACTGAGGCCGGTGGACATGGCCACCCTGAAAGGCTCTTTGGCCAGCCTCAGCAGGGCAAAGACTATCGCCGTCTTGCCGACTATCACCGCCAACAGCAACAGTAAAATTTGCCACCAATAGGCCAGCACCAGACTGAAGTCGAGCAACATACCTATGGAGATAAAGAACAGTCCCATCAAGAGATCCCGAAACGGGCGAATATCCGCTTCCAACTGGCGCCGGTACTGACTCTCCCCCAGAAGCATCCCGGCCATAAAAGCCCCCAATGCCATGGACAACCCCAGCCACTGGGTAAAGGCGCCGGTCAAGAGCGCTACCACCAGAGTCGACAACACAAACAGCTCGTTGGAGCGGGAGCGGGCAACTTCATCAAACAATTTGGGCAGAGCCCACTTACCAAAAGCCATCAGCACAATAAAGGCCAGGATCCCTTTCCCCAGAGCTGCCCCAAGCTGCAGGGCAGTCAAAGGCTCGCTGCCATCGGCAAGCAAAGGCAGCAGAATAAGCAAGGGCACCACGGCCAGGTCCTGGAACAGCAACACACTGACCGACAGTTCGCCATGGCGGCGCTTGAGCCAGCCCTTGTCGTTGAGCAGTTTCAGCACTATGGCGGTGGAAGACAAGGCTGTCACTGAACCTATCACCAGCGCCTGAGTCACGTCGCTGATAAAGAGTAATCCGGCCCCCATGGCCAGCAAGGTGGTCAATACCACCTGAGCACTGCCGAGGCCAAATACAGTGCGGCGCATGGCCCAGAGCCTGGGTACAGAAAACTCCAGTCCCAGGGTAAACATGAGTAGCACCACCCCAAGTTCGGCCACCGACTGCATCTGGTGCTGCGAAAACCAATTGAACCCGGAAGGACCGCTGATAACCCCTGTCAGCAGGTAGGCCAGAATAGCGGGCAAGCCTATACGCCTGAGCAAGGCTATCGCCGCTATGGCAATAACCAGCATCAAGAGGATCTGGATAAAGAATCCATGTTCCATGCGCACTCCCCTGCTCTCTAAGGTTCAATTCATTATTTTGTCGGCGTCAAATACTTGTCACATGAACATTGTCTGTAACACTCCTAAGCTTAACTCAATGAGATCTATATACAAATCAGACAAAAGCCTATCGGGCACGCATTTTGCATTGTAACAGTCGTGAAAGGTTCTGCCTTATTGGAGTATTTATGATGGACTTTGGTCTGGCAACAGAGTTTTACCCTGAAGACTATCAGTATCTGTCTGATCAACCTCAGGCTATCCGTCCCAAGATGGATCTGCTGCAGGCGGTTCAGCGGTTGCATGCGAGTCTCGATCCCCGGACAGTATTTGCCTGCTATGGCAAACTGCTGCAACAATATTTGCCGGTACAGGGAGTACAGCTGCGACTGAAAGGACATCAATTTCACTGGGGGCGTACTTCTCAAAGTACGGTGAGCAGAGAACTGGTCAGTAAACTGGGCACCGCCAAGCTGCGCTACCGGTTGCAAAGGGTGTTGAGCCCGGTGGAGCAGGCAGAGCTTGAACAGATAGAAGCCCTGCTGTCACAGCCGCTGTTCAACGCCATCGCCTATTCGCAGATGTCGGAACAGGCGATGTTTGATTCCCTGACCGAGCTTGGCAACCGCCACTATTTCGGTCAGTGTATCCGTACCTCGCTCGCCAGAGCCGGACGGGCTCACAGCCCGATATCTCTGGTGGTGCTTGATCTGGATAATTTCAAGCAGCTCAACGACAGTCTCGGCCATAAATTTGGTGACAGAGTGCTGACTCAGTTCGGCAAGCTGCTTAAGTGTGGCATCCGCAATGCCGACCAGGCTTTTCGCATAGGTGGCGACGAGTTTGTGGTATTGGTGGAAGGCAATCTGGAGTCGGCAGTACGCATGAGCGAGCGCCTGCTCGAAATGCTCGCCAACGAAACCCTGTTTCATCGCCACGGCATCGCCTGCAGCATAGGCATAGCCGCCTGGAGCGCCGGAGTAAATCAGGATCAACTGTTTGAACAGGCCGACCGTGCACTTTATCGCGCCAAGGCCGCCGGCCGTAACAGATATTGTATCGCGACCCGCGACTGAGACTAGCCGGCGATTGACTAGCCCGCGATCGAGACTATAAGTCGCGGCGCTTTGCCCCTCGATTTGCCCCTAGACCAAGAGGACTCTCTTGGTTTTCATTTCGATCGCGCGGATTTGGCACTCAAACCCATCTGGGGATCGCGCTCATAAGTGTATTCGCTAATGGCGAGTATTCGCCCTCAGCCACGTTATTTGCGCCAACGACGGTAGGCGACATCGAGGGGGATTGGTGCAATTCTGCAAAAATAACGTTGCTTAAAATTGCCTATATTTCTACAGACATACACCTCATTTTCAGGCACAGGCGGAACTGTGACCTTCCGAGCTAGGGATGACGAGGCAGAGCTTACAGGGACGTACTCGCAGCGAGTCACAGGATCGCCTGTGCGAGAGCGCACCGCAGGTGATTGGCTACAACTTAGCTAGCCGCTAGGATCAAGTTCATTGGTGAGTTTTGGCTTAAAGCCATAAATAGCCGCTGTGCCAGCGGCCCAAAGTCGTGGTGTTCCACACCACACCGGCCAAGGGGTTTTGCTTGTCCAAAGCCCCTTGCATCCCCAAGGACACCCCGACGTAGCCGAAATCCCCACTGGCTTATGAAGCAAATTGGCTACACTCAGGACTCGCATCCGTGCTCGACCTTCGAGCCTCGACATCCCTGTCTCGGCTACGCCGATTTGCAACAACGCCAGCGGCGGCTCCGAAGGGGGAGCTGGTGCAATTCTGCAAAAATAACGTTGCTTAAAATTGCCTATATTTCTACAGACATACACCTCATTTCCAGGCACAGGCGGAACTGTGACCGTCGAAAACAGGGACGTTTTCGTCGAGCCCACAAGGATAATGGAATGGACCCATCCCCTTTTAACCGGCCTCGCAATGGGCCACGATGAAGTTGTTGAAAGTCATCTGGAAAGAGGATGGGTCCACTATGAAGATTACAACCATCGGTTTGGATATCGCAAAGTTGGTGTTCCACGCTGTTGCGGTCAACAAAGCAGGTAAGCTGGTGCGCAAGAAAATGCTTAAACGAAAAGAAGTACTCGGTTTTTTCGCTAAGTTGGAACCTTGCCTGGTCGCGATTGAAGCCTGTGGTGGCGCTCACTATTGGAACAGGGAAATTACTGCCCTTGGTCATC
>NZ_JADP01000033.1:0-54665 GCF_000518445.1 Shewanella sp. 38A_GOM-205m
CATTCCAACAATAAGCCAAAGAACCATATCACTCGGTAAGCGACGTCGACGAATCGTCGCTTTATCGGAAAGTGTTGCCGCTTTAGCAATCCACTCGTCAGGAATATGCTCGGAGAAGGTGGTTAGCTGAGCGACATCAACAGGACTCTCTTCAAGAAAGTCGGCAAAGCAGTTTTGAATAGACATAAAAAATCGGAAACCTATAAACAGGTTTCCGATTGTCTCTCATCAGAAGGATCGGTCAACCGATCCTTATCTGATCTACGTTGCCGCATAGGCGGGGCCGGTATTCACAGAAGGCACATTAAATCAAACGTCAGAGCGGCATTCGCCCATTGAACGACAATGCCAGAGTGGTACTGTCGACATATTCCAGCTCACCGCCTACCGGAACCCCATGAGCGATTCGGCTCACCTTGACTTGGTAGCGATGGGCGATATCGGCAATAAAATGCGCCGTAGCATCGCCTTCCACCGTCGGGTTAGTGGCCAGGATCAGCTCAGCAATCTCACCTTTGGCCAGATGCTCTTCCAGCAGCGCCAGCCCCAACTCCTCGGGTCCGACACCATCGAGCGGCGATAGATGCCCCAGCAACACAAAATAACGGCCACTGAAATGCCCCCCGGCTTCGATAGCCAACACATCGGCCGGCGTTTCAACCACGCAGATGGTATCGGCGTTGCCGCGCCGAGGACTGGCGCAGATGGGACACAGCGTTTCCTCGGTGAAGGTGCGGCAAGACTGACAATGCCCCACCTCTTTCATGGCTCGCTCCAACGCTTCAGCCAACTTGAGCCCGGCTTTACGCTCGCGCTCAAGCAGTTGAAACGCCATCCGCTGTGCCGATTTAGGGCCGACACCTGGCAGACAGCGCAGCGACTGGATCAATTCATCCACCAGTGGGCTGAATTTCATCTGTTATTCCGACTCAGAATGGCATCTTCATGCCAGGAGGCAGTTGCATGCCACCTGTCACTTCGGCCATCTTGGACTTTTGGTTCTCTTCAACACGGCGAGCCGCATCGTTGCATGCCGCGGCGATCAGATCTTCCAGCATCTCTTTGTCGTCTTCCAGCAGGCTGGGATCTATCTCGACTTTGCGAACATTGTGGCTGCCGGTCATGGTGACTTTCACCAATCCTGCGCCTGACTCACCAGTGACTTCCATGCGGGCAATCTCTTCCTGCATTTTGGCCATTTTTTCTTGCATCATCTGGGCTTGCTTCATCAGGTTGCCCATACCGCCTTTTCCAAACATAGCTTTATCTCTTCAATTCAAGTTGTGAGTAACAGGTCAAAGTTGGCTAATCTTACTGAAATTAACCCGCTTGGCAATCCAAGAGTCGCTTTGAGCGGCAATCTTATGAAGCGGGTAACATCCACCGTGCCCTAGGGCGCCTTGTCTGCAATCAAATTAGCCCGTTGACTGAGCAGCTTGGGGGGATATCCGAGAGTATCCTGATCCAGTTCGGCCCCCATATGACTGACAAGCCATTGAATGTTTTCATCATTCATCAATGAAGCATGAGCCCCGCTCAGGAGCTCCTGATGAAAACGATGACGAATTTCCAACGGCGTTTCCCTTTGGTCATCTACTCCTACGACAATCTCTGTGCGGCAAGGTTTCCCAAACAGTTTGGAAAGTGCCTCTTCGAGCTGTTTGATGGCCGAATCTGCCGCCAAGTGCTTCTGATCCGGCTTGAGCAGCAAGGGCAGCGGTTCAGCTATCCGCTCACAGACTGAGTTTACCGCCAGTTGCCGCACCCGGCCGCCTATTTCCAGCGCCGACATCAATTTATACCAATAGAGATCCTGTGGATGACCGCTGGGCGGAGCATGGGCGAAGGCCTCAGCGGACTCCGGGCCTAATGCTTGGCCCGGCTCGGATGCAGGCCGAGCTCCTGTGTTTACAGTATTTACTGTAGCGCTTTGGCCAGATCCCTGCCCAAGCTCATTTTTCAGCTCATGTCCCGACTCGTCTACCGCCTGTGGTGCAGCTTCCTGTGCTGTCTGCTGCGCGGTATGTTGTGGCTCAGGTTCAGGTTCAGGCTCAGGCAAAAACTCAGGCACAGACTCTGGTTCGGCTTGTGGGAAAGCCACGTTTTGAACCGTTTCACTGTCTTGCATTGCCTCGCGACCCGCTTCAACCGCACCCTCTGGGGCATCTTCCCATGGTGGCCTGTCCTCCTTGAGCGCCGCAACATGATTTGGGCCAGATTTGGAGGGCACCTCCCCGGCAACAGGAGTTTGTGTTTCTGCTTGGGAAGGCTCAGGGCTATTGCTTGGTTCAGGGCTGTCTACCCGCTCAGGGCTTTTGCTCAGCTCAGGGCTGTTTCCTGGCTCTGCTGCCGCTTCTGACTGAGTGGCCGCTACAGCATCGGACTCAGGTGCTGCAGCCGCGCTGCGGCGCTCCAGCAAGGGCTTTTTTTCTTCACCGTCCTTGGGGCTGGCGGCCTCTATATCACTGAGCAGCAAATCCCGGGTGGCAAGCACCTGATCGAGCAGATCATCACCCAAGATGTCATCGCTGCCCGAGTCTATGTTGGCATCGGCAGGCACTGGCTCGCTTGATGGCTTATTTGATAGCGATGCCTCGGAGGTACTCTTGTCAGCAGCGGATGGCATTTGGCCGTCCATCGACATCTGCTGCTGATAAAAATCCAGGCTGCTATCCTGCCCTTCACCTTGCAGTGAATAGCCCATGGCAGCATAGAAGTCATCCTGGGATTGCTGCTCATCGTTAATAGCCGAGGTTTCAGCTTGTGACACAGGCTTGTGAGGTTGAGCTGCAGCCGGTTGCCGTGCCGGCAGAGACTCGGCCACTTTAGCAGGCTCAGAGGCCTCATTCCGGAACCCCATGCTACCGGCCTGGGATAACAGCAGCGCTTGTTCGGCCAATAAGGCCTGTTCGTCTGCATCTTCGCCCTCATCGGCAGCCATCTGTGAGTCAACATTGCTCGCCTGCGTCTCAGCCGCCGGGCTTACCTGTGTTGGCATCTTGGCAGCTTGCGTCTTTTCGGCTTGCGCTTCGACAGCCTGGCTTGTAACAGATTGAGCAGAGGCGGCTTGAGGTTTTATCTCATCGGCGTTATTGCTTGCCAGGGGTTGATTCAGCGCCCCGACCGCCGCAGGCGCAGCGGCACTGCTGCTGTCATCCAAGGCAGACAGATCGGCGACTTCACCCCTTTGCCAGCGTTTGGGCGGCGTTTCCGGCACAAAGGCAACGGCTCTGAGTAACGCCATCTCCAGCCCTGACTTGGGATCCGGTGCATAAGGCAGCTCCTTGCGACCGCTGAGCAGCAACTGGTAATAGAGCTGCACCTGCTCGGGGGTGAGGTTTTCACCATAGTGGTTAATTCTGGGACCAAACAGCGACAGATTGGCCGCCGCCGGCGCAAACTGACTCAGGGTTATCTGATGCAAGAGCTCCAGCAAGCTACGCAGCACTTCGGCAGCATCGGCGCCAAATGCCAGCACCTTGGCCACTTCCTGCATCATTTTGGCGATGTCGCCTGTGAGGAGCGCATCAAACAGCGCCAGCACCTGGCGCTCATCTATGGCGCCGAGCATGGTTTGTACCTGCTCCAGCATCACTTGCCCGGCTCCAAAGGCGATAGCCTGATCTGTCAGGCTCAGGGCATCTCGCATACTGCCGTTGGCGGCTCGCGCCAGAAGCGTCAGCGCAGAAGTTTCAAACTTAAGACCTTCGCTTTGCAAAATATGCTGCAACTGGCCGGCCATCTCCGTCTGATCCAGACTCTTTAGGTTAAATTGCAGGCAGCGGGACAGTACAGTCACCGGCAGCTTTTGCGGATCTGTGGTGGCCAGCAGGAATTTGACGTGCTCAGGGGGTTCTTCCAGTGTCTTGAGCAGCGCATTGAAACTGCTGCGGGACAGCATATGAACTTCGTCTATCAGGTAAACCTTGAAACGCCCCCGGGTTGGGCGATACTGAACATTATCCAGCAGTTCGCGGGTATCATCTACCTTGGTACGGGAAGCCGCATCGACTTCGATAAGGTCGACAAAACGCCCCTGGGCAATTTCCTGACAGGCACTGCATTGGCCACATGGCTTGGCGGTGATCCCTGTTTCGCAGTTGAGCCCTTTGGCAAACAGGCGCGCCAAACTGGTCTTGCCGACGCCGCGGGTACCGGTAAACAGATAGGCATGGTGCAGTCGTTGCTGACTCAGGGCATTGGTCAATGCATGCAAGACATGAGATTGGCCGACTACCTGATCAAAACTGGCAGGTCGCCATTTTCTGGCTAGTACCTGATAGGACATGAAACTCCCCAAAATCCATAAAAGTATCTTTGCGGGAGCAAGCTCCGCGGATCGTAAAACAATAACATGAGGTATGACTTCACGCTACCGAGACGACCCGCAAAGCAGCAGGGCTGAGCTTTTATTCGCCGTCAAACTCGCACAGCTTAACCAGTTCGAGCCCTTGCTCGGTCAGGCGCTGTTCACCGCCCAGGTCCGGCAGGGAGATCACAAATGCGGCGTCTTTCACCTCGCCGCCTAAGCGACGGATAAGCTTAACTGTGGCTTCAATGGTGCCACCGGTTGCCAGCAAGTCATCGATAACCAGTACCTTGTCACCCGGCACTATGGCATCAACATGCATTTCCAGGGTGTCGTGGCCATATTCCAGCTCATAGCTTTCGGCTATGGTTTCTCTTGGCAACTTGCCGGGCTTACGCACGGGAATAAAGCCCACACCCAACTCCAGCGCCAGAGGGGCACCAAAGAGGAAACCGCGGGCTTCGGTACCGACAACCTTGGTAAAACCATGATCTTTATAATGATCCACCAGCAAACGAATGCTTAACTGGTAGGCAACCGGGTCTTCAAGCAGACTGGTTACGTCGCGGAACAGGATCCCGGCTTTAGGATAATCCGGAATGGTTTTAATGCTTTGCTTAATCAGGCTTAAGCTGTCGGAGTTCATTGCCATAGTCTCAATACTTCATTTCCAGACACTGGGCCCGGCTCTTTACAACAAAAAAGTCCACACTGAGGTGGACTGCATTTCAAAAATCCGGCTAAAGCTTAAGCCGCTTTAATCCGCCATGCAACAATCTCTGTCGATAAGTGATCCAGGAGTTGTTGCTTTGTGTCACAGTTCAATGGTTTTCTCCAAAAGCCATTAACCTGGGACATATCCATACTGGCGGCCACTTCCTCTTGGCTGTGAGTACTTAGCACCACGACAGGCAGGTTGGCATAACCGTCGAGTTGCCTGAGTAGCGGGACGAAGTGCGGCCCGTCGAGCAAAGGCATGAAAAAGCCACTAATCACGGCATCGAAGTTTTGCCGCTCGGCGCACGCCAGCCCCTGCATGCCATTGGTGGCCAACGTACAGTGCCAACCTTGGCTCTGGAACAGTTCGGCCAAAGCCTGTTGGCTGATGTTATTATCATCAACAAGCAAAATGTTGAAACTCATTAAATTTCCCTAGTGGTTTCAAGGCGCGCCAAGGCTACCCCAACTGAATGACAAAATCACGACAAGTCGGCGTTTTTGTCTACAGGATCACTCACTATCTTCCAGCTCGGGGATCTGCCACAGGAACAACAACAGACAGACACAGCAAACGGCAAGTAAGAGTTTCACCCACCAAAGTGGCACCAAGGCAATGCTGAGGGCAAAACTGGCACCACTGACCAAAAAAGCCCTTCGCTTTAATCCTTTACGCATCGCTTTACGGGAATGCCAATCGGCAAGAGGCTGGGCAAACCAAGGATGACTGTGCAGCCAATCGTGTAGCCTTTCGCTGGAGCGGGCAAAACAAAAAGCGGCCAACAAAATAAAGGGAACCGTGGGCAGCACAGGCAAGACAATGCCGAGTAATCCCATAGCCAGGCTCAAAATACCCGAGATTAAAAAGAAGCCTCTTTTGATAACCATCCAATTTCCTCTGGAAAACCGGTCGCCCCTAAACAAAAGCCACCGCTGAGGGTGGCCATTGTAGCAAAAGCTGGATCTTGCTGCTTCAGATCAATCCCGCGTGTTTCAGCCAAGACAGACTGGCAGGCAGTGTAGGTAACAGCATTACCAGAATAAAACCAAGAAAATACAAAATATTGAATGGGTCTTTAAACGGCTGACTCATGACAGCTCCTCTACTTCTAGGGCCAGTGTGGGAGTGATCTCAATCACAAAACCGCGCTATTCTAGCCCTTTCTCACGCCGATAAAAACCATGTTTTTTCAATGGGATTAGCCACTCCCTTGTATTAAGGCCGTACTCAGGCATCAATGTCAGCCAAAGGGTCAGCCCAAGGCAAGTACAACTAAAATAAACTCATGCCTGACAAGGTGTTCTGGCTTGGATGGCGGTTGTGGGTTGCTTACGAATAATGCCCAAGACCGCCAGCTCCGCCAAAGTAGTGAGCGCGCCCTGACAAAGCTGTTGCTCAGGAAACTGGGGAAATGTCTCTGCCAGCCAAGCAAGTAACCGGGTAAAACTCAGCGGCGTTTGCTGCAGTTTGGCCAACAGCTGCGCCGTCATGGGATTGAGCCTTAAAAAGCGCACCTCCTCTTCCCGGTCACGATAGACACAGAAAAATACCGGGGTGGCCGCCACCGAATCCGGGCGGAAATCTGGGCTAATTCGGTCAACTTCGAACTGATATTGCGCCACTCTGGCGGTGACGGCCAATTGCAGTTTTGCAGCCAGTTGCTCCAGCGCCTGGAGCTCGGTCGGCTCCAGCCAAGGCGCCGAACTGTCCACTGCCACAGATACCTGCAGTTCCAAGAGTTCATAATGTGCCAGCTCCAGCATAAAAGGCATGGCATCCAAAGCGCTTGCCTGTTCCCGGCACAGATAGTCGAGAAACTCGGCGGCAATATCGATAAACAACGGGCTTTGACAATCATGGCGGGCAAAGAAATCCTTTACCAACGCCAACCACTGCGCCTCTGTATGCAACGACTTAAGAACCGGATAGGCATTGGAAACAAAGCCATTGACATTATTGAAAAAAAGCTCGCGATATACCCGCATGTGCCGTTCATCGGTGCCGGCCGGCAAAGGCATATCATCCCGCCGCAAATAGGCAACAAAAGCCTGTTGTAATTGGGCCAAGGCCATCAAGCTCTCCTCTCTTGTGCAAATGCACCCAAGGCCCGGTGTTGCAGCGTGTCTATCTGCTTCAACTCCTGACACAAGACTTGGGTTTCGGGAATATTAAAGTCCCGCTCCAGCAAGGTGGGATGCACCCCGTGCAACCTATAGCACTCTGCCAGCAGTTGCCAGACAGGGTCGATAATATCGGCGCCATGGGTATCGATAATCAGATCTTCATCCTGCTGATAGTGACCGGCAATATGCAGGTAAGCGATGCGCTCACTGGGCATGGCCGCCAGAAAAGCTGCAGGATCATAGCCATGATTAACCGAGTTGACATAGATGTTGTTGACATCCAGCAGCAGACGACAGTCAGCCTCTTCCAGCACGGCGCAGACAAACTCTTGCTCTGTCATCTCGGCACCCGGAGCAGCATAAAAGGACACATTTTCCAGAATAAGTGGCCGCTCCAGAATCGCCTCCACCTGTTTGACCCTGGCACTGACATGCCGTACAGCCTCATAAGTAAAAGGGATAGGCATAAGATCGTACATATGCCCATCGGCAGAGCAATAGCTTAAGTGTTCTGAATAGACATCTATCTGGTGCAAATCGAGAAAGCGCTTAATCTCCTTGATAAACGCCAGATCCAGCGGAGCTGGGCTACCGATAGAAAGACTGAGCCCATGGCAGTAAAATGAATGCTTCTCGGTCAGTTGTCGAAACTGCTTTCCAAACTTACCCCCCAGGCGCATCCAATTTTCCGGCGCGACCTCGAAAAAATCGGCCTCCTTGGGTGCTGCCTGACAAAACTCGGCCAGCATCTCCCGCCTAAGCCCCAAACCGACACAGTTATTCATAAATAATTACCGCCTTTGTGGTTTCAGACAGGGCGCAATGCGCCCTGCACTATTCAGCTTCAGTGGTTACTACCGCACTTGGCTTCACCACACTTGCCTTCCTTGACCTTATTGGCTTCGGCTTTGGCTTTACCCTCGGCGGAATGCTTCATTCCTTCGCCACACTTGCCTTCACCGCACTTTCCTTCTGCGGCTTTTTTCATGCCTTCACCGCACTTTCCTTCTGCGGCCTTATTCATGCCCTCACCACATTTGCCTTCGGCAGCTTTCTTCATCCCTTCGCCACACTTGCCTTCGCCGCATTTACCCTCACGGCCCTTGTGCTCGGCTTCTTTGGCTTTCTTATCACCACATTTACCTTCGCCGCACTTGCCTTCATTACCAACCAATTGATAACCGGCTTCCATTGCCTGAAAACCGAAAGCACTGGCCTGGGCCTCTGCCGCGACGGTGGAACCTGCGATAACCATACCCAAAGCGGCTGCTACTGTAGTTGTCTTGACTGTCTTCATTGTCTTTCCTGCCTGTTGCTCATAGAGTTGTTACGAGTGACCGGCCTCGATTGCCGGCTTGCAATATCAGACCCGGGGACAGCAGAATCTATTTCACATTTTCAACCACGGATCACAGTTTTTACCTAAAACCCCATGTAGGGATACATGAGTAAAATAGCAAATGCCGATAAGATCAAGCTGTTAACAGTTAGATCTCTCGAATAAGCCTGTGCCTTTTCAACTGTCGATTGGTGCCGGATGGGATTTAAGGTAGAATGCGCCACTTTCTATTTCAGCCAGGCCTTAAACACGTGCGTATTATTCTCGCCCCTATGGAGGGGGTTGTTGACAATCTGATGCGGGAACTGCTCTCTGCAATTAATCCTTATGATCTGATGGTCACAGAGTTTGTACGTGTGGTGGATCAACTTTTGCCTGAAAAAGTCTTCCATCGCCTCTGCCCCGAACTGCTGCAGGGCGGCATGACTCTCAGTGGTACGCCGGTCAGGGTACAGCTTTTAGGGCAGGAACCTGGTTGGATGGCTGAAAACGCCTTGAGGGCAATAGAACTCGGCTCCCAAGGGGTAGATGCCAACTTTGGTTGTCCGGCCAAGATGGTCAACCGCAGCAAAGGCGGTGCCGTGTTACTCCAGTATCCGGAGCAGATCCATAAGATTGTCAAAGCCATGCGGCAGGCGGTTCCTGAACCTCATGCGGTGACCGCCAAAATTCGCCTGGGGTTCGAAGACAAGAGCCTGTTTATGGAAAACGCGCTGGCGATTTATGAAGCCGGCGCCACTGAGTTGGCTGTCCATGCCCGCAGTAAAAAAGACGGTTACCGTCCACCCGCCTATTGGGAATATATCACTGAGATCCGTGAAAAACTGGCCATTCCCGTGATCGCCAACGGCGAGATTTGGAACCGGGAAGATGCCCTGCGCTGCATGGAAGTAACGGGTTGCGACAGTATCATGGTGGGCCGCGGCGCCATCTCTCTGCCCAATTTGGCGGATCACATCAAAAACGGCGCCATGCAATACAGCTGGCAACAGACCCTGGCACTGCTGATGAGTTACAGCCAGAAAGAGCTCAGCGGCCGCAAGAGTTGCTACTACCCGGCACGGATCAAACAGTGGTTCAGCTACCTCAATCGCCAGTATCCACAGGCCGATACCCTGTTCAGGGAGCTCAGGGTACACAAGCAAACCGACGACATAGTGGCCACTCTCAGCCGAGCTCATCGCGAAATAGATGACAAGATGTGAGCAATTCTGACAAATTAGCGCCTTAACGACAGAAAATGTCACCCAGATTTGATCTTTATCATAGTGACATTGACCCGGCTGTTTAGACTAAATGACCGTAGACTCAATCTTTACAGGCAATTATCAGTGAGCAGCTCCCATATCAGACAAGCATTGTCGGCGTTAGAAATCGATCTCAGGAAAGAGATAATGGTGCTCGGACCCCACTGGGATCCCCAGATGTCACTCAGTGATCTGATTGAAACCATGATTCAGGCCGATCTTTGCAAACATCCTCTCTACCACAGACTATTGAGACTGGATGCCGCCCTCTGCCAACTGGATTTAGGGCTTTATGGCCTTTGTGCAGACTGTGAGGCTGAAATCGAAGCATATCGGCTCGACAGAGATCCGACCGAGCAGCGTTGTGAACGTTGCCATGAGCAATATAAACACGAACACAGACAAGAATTGCGATTGAATCACTGATTGATCAATCAAGAGCGATGAAGGCAACCTCAAGGGTTGCTTTTTTTATGACTATCGTAAAACTCCGCTCTTTCTTTGCGCGTATGTCCTCGGCTCCTGACAGACAAGCTTTTATTCGGATAAACGGAACCCCCAGCCTAGTTGGGGGGCTCTATACAAAAAAGCCCCGCCAAAATGGCGGGGCTGAGCCGTAAGGGAGAATCGGCGTTTTATCAGAACTTCTGATTAATGGTTACAAACCAGGTGCGACCCAGTACGTCGTACAGACCTGTGTTGACATCACGATAGTCAGCATAGTTGTACCAGGTTGGTGCTTCCTCATCGAAGGCGTTGTTCACACCCAAGGTGATGGAACCATTCCAGTCGTGGGCGTAGCTTACCTGGACGTTGTGCTTGAAGTAGCTTGATACGTTGATTAGGTACTCGTTGTTGTATTCAACAGCTCCTGAATCCTGGCCACCTATATAGTAGGTAGTCCAAGCTGCACTCCAGTTATCACGACTCCAGTTGATTGACGCACTGCCACGCCATTCAGGCTTGTCCTGCAGACCGGCTTCATCGAAGAAGTCAGACTCGGCATCGGCCTTGGTCTTATATTCCAGTACATGAGTCATTTCCAGCTTGAGACGGAAATCACCGAAATCAGTTTCCTGGTTGTAGCTGGTGACAAAGTCAATCCCGGAAGTTTCCAGCGCACTCAAGTTACGATACTGGCTGTGAATGGTCTCAATCTTGCCATCGCTGCCACGAATGATATAAGGCGAACCACCATTGGCTTCTTCTTCACGGATCAGATCCGCAACATCGACCACTTCAATCTTGCTGTCGTAGCTGATGTCATAGTAAGAGGTTTCAATACTCCAATCGTCAGTCACGTTCCAGACGAAGCCCAGGGTCAAGGATTCACCCTCTTCCGCCTTCAGATCCGGGTTACCGCCATAGAAGGTCTTATATTGGTTACTTGGGCTACAGTAGTTTTCATCGGCCCCGGGGTTGGCACTACACCAGACAGTATCCAGGGTACGTTCAAAACTCAGCGCTTCACCGGAGAACATCTCACCCATATTAGGGGCACGGAAAGACTCACCCCAGCTGGCACGCAGCAACAGAGAGTCAACCGGACGCCAGCTCGCAGAGAACTTGGGCACAACTGAATCGAAGGTTGAAGAGGCAAAGCCGGAAGCTATGTTACCTTCCTGCTCATAGCGCTCATAACGAACTGCAGCGGACAGATCCACATTGTATGGCAGCGAAGATTGCAGTTCCAAATAGCCAGAACTGCGATCTCGGGTTGCATCAACATCGTCGCCACCCGAACCACCGGAAATAATACCGGCAGCAGATTGCGGGTCACTCAGCTGCACAAACTCAATCATCTCATACTCGGCACCGACAACAGCGGCCAAAGTAATACCGTTACCTTCATACAGCATGCCGGACAACAGACCATCAAATTGGGTGCTGTTAAATTGCGCCTGATACACACCGGTATGGGCCGCTTGACCATAGAGATCGGCCATCTGCGCATCCCAATCTTCATAGCTCATGCCTGTGGTGTTGAAGACATCATAGTTGCCTGTGTTGATCAGGTCCTGAACGATATTGTCGTTGATCAGGTTGTAGTTGAATGAGTCAGTGGTTGAACGTGTATGCTGGGCATTGATTTCCCAATCGATACCGTTACCCACATCCCAATAACCTACCAACCCGGCCAGGAAGTCGATTGAGTTGGTTTCAGTGGTAGTGTCACGCTCACCAATCTGTACCGAACGCATACGGATCTCAGTGATATCTGTGCCCAATGGGTTCATTGGGTTGTCCGCAGCCATGGTTGGGGCGTTGGTTGATACCGGGGTGCCCGCGTAACGGGTATTGGTTTCACTCAGACTGGCAGAAGCGCGGCCACGGAACTGTATGTCGTCAGTCAGCTGGTAATTGAAGTTAGACAGAATACTGTTGCGGTTCACATTACCAAACAGCTTGGTCACCTTACCAAAGTCATAGTAACAGGTTCCGGCATTGGCGCCGTCGGTACCATCAATAACATTCGGTGCCTGGGAGCAAAGCTCGCTATTGGTATAATTGGCTGATTTACCATCGGCGCCAATATAGGTAGCTCTTGGGATCACACTATAGGAGCTGATGCCGTTCCAGCTAGGATCATCAAAGCGCCAAACATCTTTATCGTACACAGAGGTAGTATCGTAATGCTCGAACGTCAGGGTGATATTGCCCTTATCTGTGCTAAAACCGGCCGCTACAGAGAAACGTGAAGAATCGCCGCCTTCCACATCAGGTGATTCACCGGTGTAGTTCAGCTCAACACCTTCAAAGTCTTTCTTGGTAATGATGTTAATTACCCCGGCAACCGCATCCGAGCCGTAAACTGCAGAGGCGCCGTCACGCAGAATTTCGATTCGCTCAACAATCGCCATTGGGATGCTGGAAGTATCGGCAACGGTTCCTGAGCTTGAGCTGGTACCCGGCATACGGCGACCATCGAGCAGGATCAAGGTTGCCTGAGAACCCAGACCACGTAAATCCACATCACTGGTGGCACTGGCCCCGGCACCATAGCCGGACATGCCACGCCAGGAACCAAAGCTGTTGATACTGGAGTTATTCAATACATCGGCAACCGAGGTTTCCCCGGTAACCTTAAGATCGGCTGCTGTGATAACAGTAACAGGTGAAGCGGTTTCCATATCCACTTGTTTGATACGTGAACCAGTTACTTCAATACGCTCGACTTTGCCTTCTTTTGCTTCTTCAGCGGTTGCATATCCGCTGAAAGCTATTCCCGTAACTGCCGCAGCAAGTAAACCGCGACGAACTGCCTTTGCAGTTAAACTGATGGAACTCATACTTGTCTCCCTGATGTTTCTTTCTGCAAGAAATATCTGATTATTTTTGTTTTAAACATTGCAAACAAATTGCAACACTCACAAAGATACTCCACAAATAAAACAACATGGTCAACAAACAAAACACAAAAACAACCATTGGGTAACTAATTGATACAAACAAATAGAGCGAAACTGCCAATGAAACTTAAAAACACCTATAAATCAAAATTTTAAAACAAAAACACACAAGCGATACATATTGAAAAATATGTTTTTATTAAGTTTAAGGGTTCCATAAATTTAATATTTAAGAAACAACTATCTCATGGCAAAAAAATCACACCGAACCAGAATAAACATTTTACAAACATTTGAATCAATATGTATCTAACATTATTTTCCCTTTGTTTATTTTAGGCATAAAAAACCGGCTTATTAAGCCGGTTTTCAAGGTTTGAATACTATTAGAAAGTAAACTCTACCCCTGCATAATATTCACGTCCAATAACGTTATAGTAGGCTCGTGGGTAATGAGGCCAGCTGGACTGGGTGTAATCGATCTCCGGTCCTGAATCAAACAGGTTGTTGATACCGGCAGAAACCTTCAGATTGTCGTAGATGAAGTAACTGGCAGCCAGGTTAACCTCGACATGGCTATCGATTTTCACCGGATAAGTGCTGTCCAGACCTTCGCTGACAAAGTAATCCATCCGCTCACCATTCATGCTGTCGATATACTTGAACAGAATGTTGGTGGAGAAGTCGTTGTAAGACCATCCCAGGTTCAAGTTGGCACGCAACTGAGGCGCAGATCCCTCACCATCGATAAGGTCCAGCTCCTCTGAATCCGGAGTCAGCTTTTCCTTCCAACGGGTCAGGTAAGTCCCTTCCAGGCGGCTGCTGAATTCACCATAGCTCTCGGTTTCATAGCGATAGCCCAGAGAGAAATCGATACCGGCAGTCTCACGAGAAGACATATTCATCGCCTGAGTGTTCACTTTCAGCAACTTGCCATTGCTGTCACGTTCAATCTTGTCGGCAAAGGCATCGGCGTGATCCAGAATATACTGCGCACTCGGGTCATTCACCAGATTGTCGATTTCAACCATCCAGTAGTCCACCGTCAGGTTGATACCTTCATAGTCCCAGACCAGACCCAGGTTGTAGTTTTTACCCTCTTCGGCTTCCAACTCTGGGTTGGCACCGATGGCAATCGGCAAAGACTCAATCTTGTCACATTCACCATAGGCTTCACAGCGCGGAGTGTCGATAACTGTGCTGTAGCCAGTGGTAGGATCGCCAAACAAACGCTGCATATCCGGTGCGCGGAAAGTCTCGGCATACAAAGCACGCAGCATCAGGCTGTCGATTGGACGGTATTCCAGTGACACTTGCGGAGTAAACTGGCCACCAACATCAGACTCATCATCATAGTAGTCATAACGTCCGGCCAGTGTCATGGTCAACTGATCCAGCAATGGCAAGGCCAGCTCGGCATAGGCAGCATACTGCTCACGTTCACCTTCGGCGCTGCTGCCCCCCTTGCCTATGACGCCACCGTTGGAGGTGAAGCTGTCAGACTTATCGTAGAACCACTCCTTGCTGTATTCGATACCCACAGCGTAGGCAGCAGTGCCTCCGGCAAGTTCGAACGCATCACCATTGATACCGGCACTAAAGCTGGACAGAGTAGATTGTCCCTTCTTGTTACCTTCGTAGTTCAGCAGTGCCGCATCTTCAGGAGAGATCACATCCAGCAGAGACTTGCCGCTGTCGCCAGAGGTCAGGTAGTCGAAGGTGCTCTGGTAAGTTGGAGAACCGTTGCTGCGGGATTCCACTGTCTGACGCGCAATAGACCAAGAAGTATCATACTCGATACTGTCGGTCAGGAACCCCTTGGAACCTATGATGAAAGAGAAGTTATTGGTTTCAAAGTCAGAGGTACGTGGCCCCAGCTCACTCATTCGGCGGGTGTAGTAGTAGTCGCCGTCTGCAGCATTGGCAAAGTCACCACCGAATGCAGTGTCCTTGTCAAAAGTTTGGGACAGCCCCTTGTCCTTATTGGCAATGGTGACTTTATCGCCGGCTACATTGAACATGAAATCAGTGCCCACTGTCGCAGACTCAATCTCGGTAAAGGTCGAGGAATGAGTGTAATCGATGCGGGAATACAACTGATGATCCGCATTCAGCTCCTTGGTGAGGTTGATCATGGTCGAGTAGCGCTTCTGCTCCGGCAGGAAATCACGCTGCTTGGAGCGGTCAAAACCACAGCGGCCATTTTCCATCACCACATAGCCACGGGCCTCACATTCTGCCGGTGACAAGGTCTTGGTCAGCGAAGTTTTGTTGTTGCCGAGGTCCTGTACCAGGTTGGCACCGTAAGAGCTGTAACCTGAGTATGGCTGACCGTCGACAATATCTGTACCCCACTCTGGGCGATCTGTCCCTTTCAGTGCCGTTCTGTCTTCATATTCGGCAAAGAAAGTCAGGTTAGCCGTATCACTGCTGACACCTGTCATGAAAGAGAACTGATTGTTGCGCAGACCACCTTCATCCGTGTCGGAGAAACGGTACTTGAAAGTTGTCTGTTCGACATCTTTCTTGAGAATGATGTTGATAACACCACCCATGGCGTCAGAGCCGTAAATAGCCGAGGCACCTGTAGTCAGGATCTCGATACGCTCGATCGCACCCAAAGGAATATTGGCAGTATCCACGAAGCTGTCGGTACCACCGGCACCAAAGGGATACTTGGGCACCCGCTTACCATTGATCAGGGTCAGTACCCGACCGGCGCCCACGCCACGAAGGTTGACAGAGGAAGCGGCAGGGGTAAAACCATGTACTTCCTGTTGGGTCATGGAGCCGCCTGAGTTCTGCGACAGGTTACCCAGTACATCCTGAACCGAGTTGAAACCACCTTTCTCAATATCGGCAGCACTCATCACAACAACAGGAGAAGCATTCTCCATATCTGTGCGTTTGATACGGGAGCCAGTGACTTCAATACGTTCTACTTGTTCTGTAGCCTGAGCATCATCGGCGGCATAAACCATTGTAGGGATTGATGTGGAAACAAAAGCAAACAGACTAAAGCGGATGGCCTTAGCGACTGCAGTCTGCGTTGACATATTCTCATTCCTTTTTCAAGCACGGTGGCAGGGAGGGAACACCGTGTTCTTATTCTATGTAATACTCAGCCCCCCAAACGAGAAACATACCAATAACAGCAACATTATCAATCACTTAAATGATAATGAATTGTTGACACCCGGTTTAATTTGTAAAACTCAAGTACCTTATCAATCAAAAACTAATGATATTTTTACAGAGCGAATGCCGGCTACAGTCAAGATGTATCATTAGGTATCAAAACATTTTATTTACAACGCTTGCTTTTCAACCCACTGTTAATGCAACGCTTTTGATGAAAAATGTGATGTAGGTAGAATTTCTATTGCACACAAAAATCAAACAAAAAAGGAGCCATTCGGCTCCTTTTTGTCTATTTGCTGTTAATTAACGAGTGCGAGGGCACAGCTCATCAGCAGCAAAGAAGTATGCGATTTCGCGCTCGGCTGATGCCAGAGCATCAGAACCGTGAACAGCGTTCTCATCGATGCTGTCAGCAAAGTCAGCACGCAGAGTTCCACGGGCAGCTTCAGCAGGATTGGTCGCACCCATGATTTCACGGTTGGCCAGAACGGCGTTTTCACCTTCCAGAACCTGAACCATGATAGGACCAGAAGTCATGAAAGAAACCAAAGCACCAAAGAAAGGACGCTCGCTGTGCTCAGCGTAGAAACCTTCGGCTTGTTCTTTGGTCAGGTGAACCATTTTGGCGGCAACAATTTTCAGGCCGGCAGTTTCAAAACGGTTGTAGATAGCACCAATGTGGTTCTTGGCTACCGCATCAGGCTTAATGATAGAAAAAGTACGTTCGATCGCCATGACTAGCTTCCTTAATCAGCGAGTTTTTAAATTTCGCGCGGATTATACGAAATAAATGCGCCAGATCCTAATCCTATCTCGCAAAGCGCCTGGCAAAATCTACCGGGAGGAGGTACTCAAAGACTCAATGCCGACGCTTGAGCCAAAGGTAACCGCCGCAGAGACAAACCAAAAGTAATAACAAAGGCATAAACTGAGGAAAATGATGAAACAAGCCAACACCACCATGCCCCGAATGTGCCAGCACGGCCGGAGCAAATAATCCAAAACTACAGGCGAAGAAACGTGACATGACAAACCTCCGAAACCGGCACAACAATTTATTAACTAAGCTAATATAGTTGACTCGTGATGGTGATAATTTGACCGGGATCAGTTTTCCGCCAGAGGGAGTTACTTTTCCTCGATCCAGCATTGCTGCACGGCTTCGAGAATTTTCTCGCTGCAGCGTTTAGGGTCATCATCGAAGGCTTCCAACGCCAATATCCACTCGTAAAGCTCAGGGAAATGCAGTTGCTCTGGATCCACATCAGGATGTGCCTCCAGCAACTCCAAAGCCAAGTCCAATGAATCTATCCACTTGAGTCCCATGGTTACTCCTGCTTCAGATAAGTACTGACTTTGAGTATAGCGCCGCAGTTGAAGCCTTAATAGCCTTGATTGAGACCAAGATCAGGCTTCGCTTGGTGTCTTGCCCTTACGCCTCTGCTTGGCAATAAACTCTATGATGGCGCCGGCAACATCTTTGCCGGTAGCGGCTTCAATCCCTTCGAGTCCGGGTGATGAATTGACCTCCATCACCACGGGTCCATGGTTGGAGCGTAAAATATCCACGCCGGCAACATTCAACCCCATGGTTTTGGCGGCGCGCACCGCGATTGAACGCTCCTCAGGGGACAACTTCACCAAGGTTGCCGTGCCGCCCCGATGCAGATTGGAGCGAAACTCTCCCGGCAGAGCCTGGCGTTTCATGGCGGCAATGACCTTGTCGCCAAGCACAAAACAGCGGATATCGGCCCCTTGGGCCTCCTTGATATATTCCTGTACCATGATGTTGGCCTTGAGGCCCATAAAGGCCTCAATCACACTCTCGGCCGCCTTACGGGTTTCAGCCAGCACCACACCTATCCCCTGAGTGCCCTCCAAGAGTTTAATCACCAAGGGAGCGCCACCGACCATGTCGATAAGATCCGGAATATCGCTGGGCTTATTGGCAAAACCTGTCACTGGCAATCCTATGCCTTTGCGGGACAGTAACTGCATGGAGCGCAGCTTATCCCTTGAGCGGGAGATCCCCATGGAGCTATTGAGTGTATAGGTAGCCATCATCTCAAACTGACGCACCACAGCCGTGCCGTAGAAAGTAATGCCGGCACCTATTCTCGGGATCACCGCATCGAAGGACGGCAACTCGACGCCCCCGATATGAATACTGGACTGCTGCATACTGATATTCATATAGCATTCCAGAGGATTGATCACCTGCACCTGATAACCCCGTTCCTGGGCGGCCTCCACCAAACGGCGTGTGGAATATAAGGTTTTGTTCTGTGACAAAATTGCAATCTGCATCCAGGTCAGTGTCCCTAAGAGTGAAAAAGACAGCGCATCATACGCCTGCCGTGTTGGAAATCAATCTCTGCACGCCAAGCATAGCAATAAAAAACCGGCCACTTGGGGCCGGTTTTCAAAAGATGTCAGCACTTAGGGAAGATGCTTTGAACGCCAATTGCTGTGCAGGCCACTCTCTACAAAAGATAAGGCCACGAGGACTTGTTCGGACCTTCCTTAGCCTTCACTGACCATGTTGACTGTGTATTTGGGGATTTCAACAACCATATCACCTTCAACCACCTTGGCCTGACAGGACAGACGACTTTCAGGCTCCAGGCCCCAAGCCTTGTCCAGCATGTCGTCTTCCAGATCATCGCTGGGTTCAAGTTCATCGAAGCCTTCACGCACTATCACATGGCAGGTGGTACAAGCACAGGATTTCTCGCAGGCATGCTCTATGTTGATGCCGTTTTTCAGCGCGACATCCAAAATGGATTCACCCACCTCTGCCTCCACCACGGCGCCTTCAGGACACAGTTCTTCATGGGGCAAAAATACTATCTGTGGCATAGTCTCACCTATATGTTATCGACCGACTGACCCTTCAGTGCGGCCCGAATCGAATTGTCCATGCGTCTGGCGGCAAACTCCTGGGTCTGCGCATCCACCGCTTCTATCGCCGCCTTGATGGCATCAACATCGCCATTGGCAGCGGTTTCACTCAAATCAGCCATGGCGCGGTCAACCAGAGCGCGCTCCTCCTGGCTGAGCAGTTCGCCATCTTTCGCAAGCGCCGAGTGCAGCGATTCCAGCACTCTGGCTGCCTCCACTCGCTGCTCGGTGAGCATTCTCAGCTCAATATCCTCTTTGGCGTTCTGCATCGAATCTTTGAGCATTCCGGCAATTTCAGTATCACTCAGACCGAAGGAAGGTTTAACCTGGATGCTGGATTGCACCCCGGTCGACTTCTCCATGGCAGTGACACTGAGCAAACCATCGGCATCGACCTGGAAGGTCACCCGAATATGCGCTGCACCGGCGGCCAATGGTGGAATGCCCTTGAGGGTAAACCGCGCCAGAGAGCGGCAATCGGCCACCAGCTCGCGTTCACCTTGCACCACATGAAACGCCATGGCACTCTGACCGTCTTTGAAGGTGGTGAATTCCTGGGCTCTGGCCACCGGAATGGTGGTATTGCGCGGGATCACCTTCTCCACCAAACCGCCCATGGTTTCAATGCCGAGCGACAACGGGATCACATCCAGCAGCAAGAGATCCGAGTCAGGCTTGTTACCCACCAGGATATCGGCCTGTACCGCAGCGCCTATGGCGACCACTCGATCAGGGTCGATGGACGTCAGCGGCGTCTTGCCAAAGAAGTCACCGACCATTTCCCGCACCAGAGGCACCCGGGTAGAGCCGCCAACCATCACGGTTTCCAGTACCTCATCAGTATCCACTCCGGCATCACGTAGGGCCTTGCGGCAACCCTGAATGGTTTTCTTCACCAGCGTGTTTATCAACTGGTCAAACTCACTGCGACTCACCTCGGCTTCACACTCACTGCCATCTTTCAGTGTCAGCTTAGCAATAGTGCTGTCGCTATCGGTCAACGCTTCTTTTACCCGCCGGGCTTCCATCAGCAACTGCCGCGCTTCCTGGCTTGAAAGCGACTTCAGCGCCATGCGTTCACGCAGTAAGCCTTGCAGCAGTTCATCAAAGTCATCACCACCAAGGCGAGAATCGCCACCGGTTGCAAGTACCTCAAACACGCCGCGGTTGAGGCGCAAAATAGAGATATCAAAGGTGCCGCCGCCCAAGTCATAGACGGCAATGACGCCTTCCTGACCCGAGTCCAGGCCATAGGCAATGGCGGCCGCAGTCGGCTCGTTGAGCAGGCGTAAGACCTTGATACCAAGCAAAGCTGCCGCATCTTTGGTTCCCTGACGCTGGGCATCATCAAAATAAGCAGGCACTGTGATAACCACGCCTTCCAAAGGCCCGCCCAGGGTAGACTCGGCGCGGGCAATCAGGGGGCGCAATACCTCTGCAGACACCTGAACCGGATTCATTTTACCGGCGCGGGTCACAAACAGAGGCAGACCGTTTTCACTGGCTTCAAACTGATAGGGGAAAGCTTGCTCACCGCTTTGCACATCGGCCAAAGAGCGGCCCATGAAACGCTTCACCGACACTATGGTGTTTTCAGGATCCTTGGCCGAATCGGCCAGGGCATCGTGACCCACACGAACACCCTGCTCGCCATAGTGCACCACAGATGGTAATGAATGCCGGCCTTGCTCGTCGGCCAGCGTGCTCGCCTCGCCGCTGCGAACCGCAGCAACCAGGGAGTTGGTAGTACCCAAATCTATCCCTGCGGCCAATCTGTGTTGGTGAGGAGCGGCCATTTGGCCGGGTTCAGCAATCTGCAAAAGTGCCATAGTCTTCCATCTTGTGTTTAAAAAGTTGGCCCAATCAAAAATTGAGCCAACCGTAGGAATATGCTTGAAGGCCGAAGGCGACGTCAGTCGAACAGCGCATCCTGGGCCCGCTGCAGTTCATCCTGCAATTTTGCCATAAACTTCAACTTGCGGACTTGATCTGCCGCGGCTATTGCGTCGGCCTCTTTGGAACTGTGAAGTTGGTTACGCAGCAGCTCTGTCACCTGCTTACGGTAAGCCGCAAATGAAACATCGAGCTCATCGATATCGCTCTGGGCATCGCCGCTCTGGCCTATCTCTTCCAGCGCTTCACGCCATTCCATCTGCTGCATCAAAAAGGCGGTGTCTTTAACCGTGGTGGTCTCGTGACTGATATCCACACCTTTGAGCGCCAACATATGTTCGGCCCGACGGATAGGATCTTTCAGGGTCTGAAAGGCGTCGTTTATCTGGGCAGTGCGGGAAATGGCCAGCAGTTTTTGCTGTTCACTGGCGTTGGCGAACTTGTCGGGATGCACCGCCCGCTGCAGATCGCGATAGCGACTGGCCAGCTCGGCGGTGTCCACATCAAAGGAGGGAGTTAAATCAAACAGCTCGAAATAATTCATATACTCTCAGGCAGCGGTGAAACTCAAACCGTGAAGCTCTCACCGCAACCACACTCACCTTTGGCGTTAGGGTTATTGAATTTAAAGCCTTCGTTAAGTCCTTCCTTGACAAAGTCCAGCTCGATCCCCTGAAGATAGATGAAGCTCTTGGCATCTATGATGATGTTGACACCATCTATGTTGTAAACCTCATCATCTTCGTTGAGTTCGTCGACAAATTCCAGAACGTAAGCCATCCCGCTGCAGCCTGAAGTCTTAAGCCCCAAGCGCAAACCTATGCCTTTTCCTCTGTTGCTCAGAAAGGCACGGACACGCTCGGCGGCGGCAGGCGTCATAGTAATAGCCATCTTAACTCCTGGCGTTATTTAGCTTGCTTGGACTTGTACTCTTCCAGAGCCGCCTTGATGGCGTCTTCGGCCAGAATAGAACAGTGGATCTTCACAGGTGGCAGAGCCAGCTCTTCTGCAATATCCGTGTTCTTGATGGCAGCCGCTTCCTCGATGGACTTGCCTTTAACCCATTCGGTCACCAAAGAGCTTGATGCGATGGCGCTGCCACAGCCATAAGTCTTGAAGCGAGCGTCTTCAATGATGCCCTGGTCGTCAATCTTGAGCTGCAGTTTCATCACGTCACCACAGGCAGGCGCACCCACCATGCCGGTCACTACGGATGGGTCGTTCTTGTCGAAAGAACCTACGTTACGCGGGTTCTCGTAATGATCTATCACTTTTTCACTGTAAGCCATGATACTGCTCCAAATTCATCTATCCGCGGGGATCAGTGGTGTGCCCACTGCACCTGGTTGAGGTCCACACCATCTTTGAACATTTCCCAAAGTGGTGACATTTCTCTCAGTTTGCCAATAGAGTTTTTAATGGTTTCGATTGCGTAGTCGATCTCTTCCTCGGAAGTGAAACGACCGATGGAGAAACGAATTGAGCTGTGCGCCATCTCGTCGTTCAGCCCCAGGGCTCGCAGCACATAGCTGGGCTCCAGACTGGCAGAAGTACAGGCTGAGCCGGAAGATACGGCCAAGTCCTTGAGCGCCATCATCAGCGACTCGCCTTCCACATAGTTAAAGCTGACGTTCAAGCTGCCGCAGGCACGTTGCTCCATATCGCCATTGAGATAGGTTTCTTCGATATCTTTGATACCGTTCCACAGCTTGTCGCGCAGATAGCGAATACGTTCGTTATCTTTTTCCATATCGGCTTTGGCAATGGCTGCCGCTTCGCCCATACCCACAATTTGGTGAGTCGCCAGGGTGCCGCTGCGCATACCACGCTCATGACCACCACCGTGCATCTGGGCTTCCAGACGAATACGAGGCTTACGGCGCACATACAGGGCACCTATGCCTTTGGGGCCATACATCTTGTGCCCCGAGATAGACATGAGGTCTACTTTGGTCTTTTGAATATCGATAGGCAGCTTACCGGCACTCTGGGCAGCATCCACATGGAAGATGATGCCTTTGCTGCGACACAGTTCGCCGATGGCATCAATATCGTGGATCACGCCAATCTCGTTGTTGACATGCATGATGCTGACAAGAATGGTGTCGTCGCGCATGGCCGCTTCCAGGCGCTCCATGGGAATAATACCGTTGGCTGCAGGTTCCAGGTAAGTGACCTCGAAACCTTCACGTTCCAGCTGACGGCAGGTATCCAGTACTGCCTTATGCTCTGTCTTGCTGGTGATGATGTGCTTACCCTTCTTCTGGTAGAAGTGGGCAACACCTTTGATAGCCAGGTTGTCAGATTCAGTGGCGCCGGAGGTGAACACGATTTCACGGGGATCGGCATTGATCAGCTCCGCGACCTGGTTGCGGGCAATATCCACTGCTTCTTCGGCCTGCCAGCCGTAGCGGTGTGAACGGGATGCGGGGTTACCGAATACACCGTCCATTGTCATGTACTGTACCATTTTGTCTGCAACCCGGGGGTCTACAGGCGTTGTTGCGGCATAATCCAAATAGATAGGAAGCTTCATTACACACTCCGTACTTCGCAGTCTCGGCCGAGGCTACATACAACGTACATTATTCGTTTTTATATCCACCAGAGGATCAGCTCAAGCGCTGACTCTCTGCTCCTGCTGCATCTTATCTTGCTTTACCGAGATGAACTGTACATCCCGTTTCTGCATCAGTGCAGCAAGGCTGATGCCATTTAAAAAGTCAGAAATCTGTTTGCTCAGGTCACCCCAGAGCGAATGCGTCAGACATCGGGTGCCACTCTGGCAATTCCCCTGTCCCTGACAACGGGTGGCATCGACAGATTCATCTACCGCATGTACCACCATGCCCACCGAGATATCGTTGGCTTCCAGTCCGAGACGGTAACCACCACCGGGACCGCGCACACTGGCGACCAAGCCTTGTTTTCTCAGTTTGGCAAAGAGTTGTTCTAGGTAAGAAAGGGAAATCCCCTGGCGCTCGGAAATATCTGCCAGCGGTACCGGCCCCTGCGCCGAATGTATGGCCACGTCCAGCATGGCTGTCACTGCGTAGCGACCCTTAGATGTAAGTTTCATAAAACGACCACGGCTCCCAAACAGGTATGTGGGAATTTCAACATACCCGAGCAATTTAGTCAAGTATAAATCCTACTTGTTTACTCGGGTATTAGTGGTTCATAAATCAGGTTGAATACCCTGTCTGCTTGGTGGGGTATTTAACCTTTTTCGCCGCGATTATTCAATGGCAAAAGCCCACAAAATAGCCATTAAGTATCAGATTATGGGATCAAACTCATCCATTGCCTGCTGGCGCTTTTCCGCCGCAGCGGTTTCGGCCTCGCTGAACTCGCCCACATCCAACTCAGGCAGGCGCTCGGTGCAAACACTGCCACCCATTTTCTGAACCGCCTGACAGACTTCCTGTACTTTGGAGTCCATCAGATGCATATGGTCCAGCATCTGGCCTATGGCATTGGCAACAGGGTCGGGGTTGTCGGGTGACACGGCGTAGGCGTCAAAACCATATTTCTTGGCCATGGCGCTGCGACGCTCGCTGGTTTCCTTGGACTGAGCCGACGCCACTGTGACAGCCCGGCCAGGAATACCCACAACAGTAGTGTCCTTGGGCACGTCTTTGACCACCACAGAGTTGGAACCAACCCGGGCACCATCATGCATGGTAATGGGGCCCAGCACCTTGGCCCCCGCTCCTATGACCACGTTATTGCCAAGGGTTGGATGACGTTTACCGGCTTGCCAGGTGGTGCCTCCCAAGGTCACTCCGTGATAAAGGGTACAATCATCGCCAATCTCGGCGGTTTCCCCTATAACAACTCCCATGCCGTGGTCGATGAAGAAGCGCCGACCTATGGTTGCGCCCGGGTGTATTTCCACCCCGGTAAGCCAACGGGAAAAGGTGGACAAACAGCGCGCCAGAAAACACCAATTGGCCTTCCACAGCTTATGACTGATACGGTGCAGCCAAATGGCCTGCATACCCGGGTAATTGAGCAATATTTCCAGCGCACCGCGCGCCGCAGGATCCCTATGGTAAATGGACCCTATGTCCTCTTTCAGTCTGGCTATCACACCCATCTTGATTCCTCGGATTACTCTTCTTTGCTGTCGACCTTTTTCTCTACCGATGTCAGGATCCCGCGCAGTATGTTCATCTCCTGCGTTTCGATTCTGGCACGGGTGAACAGGCGCCGCAGCTTGATCATTACCTGTCCCGGATGATTCTTGATAATAAAGCCGGTTTTTTGCAGTGTCCGTTCCAGATGTTCAAAGAAACGCTCATGATCTTCACTGCTGGGATACTCAACCAGCTCCTGCTCGGCTTGTTGATGCTTCTCCAGCCAGGCCACCCGGGTTTCATAACAGATAAGCTGCACCGCCTGAGCCAGGTTGAGTGAGCTGTATTCCGGGTTGGCGGGGATACACACATGATAGTGGCATTTCTGCAACTCTTCGTTGCTCAGGCCATGGCTTTCACGGCCAAAGACAATGGCAACCGGGCCCTGACTGCTCTCAAGCGCCAATTTACTGCCCGCTTCACGGGGTTCGAGCACGGGCCAGTCGAGAGTGCGGCTGCGGGCACTGGTGGCAATCACCAAGCTGCAGTCTTTAATCGCCTCTTCCAGGCTATCGACCTTGACCAGATGTTTGAGAATGTCGGAGGCACCGGCGGCAAGCGCAATGGACTGGCCATCTGGCTCAACTTTGGGCTCCGCCAGATAAAGGTTGGATAATCCCATTGTTTTCATGGCCCTGGCCACAGAACCTATATTTCCGGGATGCGTGGTACCTACCAGGACGACACGAATATTGGAGAGCATGGAACAACTTCAAAAATAAAAAAATCAGGAGGCGGATGGTACCACAGGCACATTTTTTTGCTTATAGAAAAATCGCCATTTGATATAACTGACAACTAGGGTATAATCTGCGCCGAATTTTTGTCCGTTCTTTAACATCCAGGGGATTGCAATGCATCCGATGCTGACTATTGCCGTGCGCGCTGCTCGCGCTGCGGGCCAAACTATTATGCGTGCCTACACCGAACTCGACCGTATTGAAGTCGATGCCAAAGGTGTCAACGATTTTGTGACCAGTGTAGACAAGGAAGCAGAAGCAGCAATTATCTATCAGATCCGCAAGTCCTATCCTGACCACAGCATAGTGGGTGAGGAAAATGGCGAAAACCGCGGCACCAACCAAGATTATCTGTGGATTGTTGATCCTCTGGACGGCACCAATAACTTTGTTAATGGTGTACCTCACTTCGCCGTTTCCATCGCCATGCAGTACAAAGGCAAGACTGAAGTTGCCGTTGTTTATGATCCTGTTCGCGATGAACTGTTCAGCGCCGTACGTGGTAAAGGGGCCAAGCTGAATGATTTCCGTATCCGTGTAAACAATGTCAGCGATCTGGGCGCTAGTCTGGTTGCCACTGGCTTCCCTTTCAAGGCCCGTCAGCATACTGAAACTTATATGAAGCTGTTTGGCGAGACTTTCTCTCTGTGTGCCGACTTGCGCCGCGCCGGCTCAGCCGCGCTGGATCTGGCCTATGTGGCTGCCGGTCGTGTAGACGCCTTCTTCGAACTGGGCCTCAAGCCGTGGGATATTGCTGCCGGCGATCTGATTGTTCGTGAAGCCGGTGGTACAGTTACCGACTTCAGTGGTGGTCACAACTATCTGCTCTCTGGCAATATCGTTGCCGGTGCGCCTAAAGCCACCAGCCTGCTGGTCAAACGCTTCCGTCCCCTGTTGAGCGACGCTCTGAAGTAAGTTATCAGACAAGTGCTTAAGCAAACATCGCAATAGGCTGCTAAGTGCTGAAGTCTGTTGGTAAAAACCGCCTTATGGCGGTTTTTTTACGCCTGAACGCCAAGAAGATAGAGCGGACTTCAATCCGTTCAAGTAAATCAGATTGAATCAAACAGGATTAAATCAATAAGGCTCTGGCCGAGCCAAGCCGGAATAACCAAGGATGGGGATCGTCCCTCAGTCTCTCATACAGATAACTCTTTGGATATATTTACATGCATTTATATTACACCTTAAAATACCCGAGTATTTTGTTTGGGTATTTAAGGCTAGACTATGAGCAAATCCGGCACTCGCAACACTCAGGGTGGCATCCTCAACATCGATGAACCGGCCAACAAGCAGTTTCCGCTGGCGCTCTTCCGTTTGGGCTTCAGACCTTTTTTTCTCGGCGCCAGCCTGTTCGGCTTGTTGTCACTCTTACTTTGGGGAGCGTTACTCAGTGGTCAAGCACCATTGACGCCCCACGCTAACCCTCTGTGGTGGCATGGTCACGAAATGCTGTTCGGCTTCACAGGCGCTGTTGTCGCGGGCTTTTTGTTAACAGCAGTTCAAAACTGGACAGGGGTTCCAGGTATAAGAGGCTGGCCATTGCTGCTGCTCTGGTGTCTATGGCTGGCTCCCAGACTACTCTTGCTCGATGCCAGCATAGCCCCTTTTACTTTGGTAATGCTGCTGGATCTGGCCTTCTTCCCAGTCACGGCGCTACTGCTCGGGTTGGCTGTAATCCGAGTAAAACAGTGGCGCAACCTGGTGTTTGTGCCTCTGCTGCTATTGCTCTTCGGTGCCAACCTCCTCTCTTATCTCGGCCTTGAACAGCCCGGATTGGCACAAAAAGCACTGCAAGCCGCGGCGCTGCTGGTCATTCTCCTGGTAGCATTACTCGGTGGCAGGGTGATCCCCTTCTTTACCGAGCGCGCCACCGGCTTTAACCGCAAGGCGCCAACCCCTTTACTCGAAGCGCTCAGCTTCGCCTCCTTACCCCTGATGCTTATCAGTTTATTTTTACCCTACCCTTGGCTGACACAAGCATTGGCCTTGCTGGCAGGTGCTGCGCTACTGCTGCGCTGGGCTCGTTGGGGCTGGCGCGCCAGTCTCAAGGTACCACTGCTGTGGTCACTGCATTTGAGTTACCTGTGTATTCCGATCGGGCTGCTGATTATCGGTGTCAGCGGTCAGATGATGTTGGGGTTTCATGCCCTGACCGTTGGCGGTATGGGTGGAATGATCCTGGCTATGATGGCGAGGGTATCTTTGGGGCATTCCGGCAGACCGCTGCAGATTGCCTGGCCCATGATACCCGCCTTTGGCTTGATATTACTGGCTGCAATATTGCGGGTTACGGCAGCTATTGTGCCCCAGGTAAGCCAAATCTTGCTGATGGGCGCGATTATCTGCTGGCTGATGGCATTTGCCACTTTTGTTTTGCTTTACGCACCAATCCTTTGCCGAGCGAGGCTGGATGGCCGCCCCGGTTAAAGGTTCTGTGAAAGCTATCACACAGATTTCGCGGCAGGCAGAAAATTTGCTGATACTATTTAGGAAATGATTTCAGGGAGTTTTCATGGAACTGTATCGCAAATACGGCTCTAAGAGCCTTAAAGCCGTCGAACATCTGGTGTTGATTGTTATTGCCATTGCCACAGTCGTCGCCATTGGCCAGGAGATAGTGCATATCTTCAAAATGGGGGCTGTGGCCCTTGCCGATCTGCTGTTGCTGTTTATCTATCTGGAAGTGTTGGCAATGGTGGCCAATTATGCCGAGTCCGGCAAGTTGCCTGTACGTATGCCACTCTATATCGCGATTGTAGCTTTGGCCCGTTACTTAATTTTGGATATGAAGTCGATGGAGGATTGGCGCATAGTAGCCATTTCAATCTCGACCCTGGTACTGGCGGCAACCGTAATAGTGATCCGCTGGGGGCAGTTGAAGATGCCCTACCCCAAGAATCAAGAGTATGACAACTGAATTCAATGAGCCCGGCAAACGCCGGGTTCTTTTTTATCGGCTCGAGATAACCGGCCGCAGTTACCGACAAATCTATGCTATTTTTAAAACACTTATACCATTGCACATGAGAGTTGACTCACTCAGCAAAAATAAAAGCTGTGGTGGCAAATAGGGCAAGAAAGGTTTATCAGGGTAGTTCGACCTTGGCCTTGGATGCATACACGGCAACGAGTGACTCTAACTTAGATAATGCATGGGAAACTGCCGACTATCCATTGAATTAAAGGGGACCGACATGGATGAAAATCTGGATGACTTTATCGAAAGACGCAGATCACTGCGAGTCGATCTGGAGGCGGAGCGGATCAGGCTTCATTGGTTGGATAAAGCGGGCAATGAGCACATTGACGATGGTGTCTGTATCGATCTGTCCAGACGGGGAATTTTGTTTGAATACAGTCAGCCTTTTGCCTTGGGAGAACTGGTATCCGTGACCTTCCATGCCGGAACCGATGCCCAAAACACTGTAAAAGGACAGGTGTGCCGTTGCAGCGAGAGTCATCCAAAGAGTTTTCACATCGCTATGCAACTTATCTAGACTCCGACGCAGTATCCGGGGTGTTCTATACTTTAATTCAACATAAGTACCGAGGACACGGGGAGAAAATTCATGATACTGCTCGTAGGTGGGGAGAAAGGTGGTAGTGGCAAGAGCTGCCTGGCCCAGAATTTGGCTGTACACATTACCCAGAAATATCAGGCCAATGTACTGATGGTCGACTGTGACCCACAGCGCACCACATCCGACTGGATCCAGGCCCGTAACAATGACCCTTCCCTGCCGGCCATCAACTGTATTCAGCTCTACGGCAAGATCCGCAACGATCTCCTGAGTCTCGATGAACGTTTCGACTATGTGATAGTCGACTGTGGCGGTCAGGACAACCTGGCAATGCGCGCCGCCATGTCGGTTGCCAGCTATGTGGTGATCCCCTTGAGGCCCAAGCGGCGCGATTTGAAGACCTTGCCGCATATGGAAGATATGCTCAGCACCTGTAAGATGGTCAATCCCAAGATGGTGGCGACAATTGTACTGACCCAATGCCCGGCCCTGCCCTCACAGTTCAAACGCATTCTTGAAGCCAAGGATGTGGTCAACTCATTCGGTCTCAGGGTGCTGGATTCAGTGACCTTCAGCCGTAACATTTATGATGACAGCGAAGAAAAAGGCTCCTCGGTCATCGAAATTGAGCCCGATGGAAAAGCCGCCGAGGAAATTCGCAATATCGCCGACGAGCTGTTAGCCATTCCGCCGGAAAACTCTTATGAGCTTAACTGATCTCAAACGCCAAAAGATCAAACCCAAGGCAAAGAAGGTCTCTGTCGAGGATTTTATCGAAGATGCCAACAACTATGCTCATGGGAAACCCAGCCGCTTAACCGGGATAGCGGCCGCCAAATCCCAAACGGGTCTGGATAAAAAATCCACCCGTCTCTATCGCCATGCCACTTTTACCTTGACCGAAGCCAGCATCAGCCAGCTGGACAGCATCGCCCGTAAGACAGGTATTGCCAAATCCAGGCTGCTGCGGATCTTCATTCGCGACTTTCATAACCTGAGCGATAAAGCCCAGGCCGAAATGATCGCCCGAGATGAGGCAGGCGAAACTCAGTGACGGCAAATTTTGCTCTCAAGGGTGCTCAGCCCCTGAGGTGATTCGATAAATTTGCCCTTGGCGGCCAGGAAGTTGAGCAAGGCGTCGGCATCCATTCCCTCGGCGCTGCAGGTATGATAACGGGCGTCTTTACCGAAACGCTCCTGCATCAGTGCCTTGAGATTGTTCCTCTGAATGGGAGCGGTTTGTTCCAGCAACAACTGCAGCACCTGATGGCCATGTACCGAAGAATTCATGTATCCTCCACAAAATAATGAGTCGCTGCCGATTTTTAACGGATTTTGCTGCAGCATTCCCTGATTTTGCGCAACTTGTTTGTCATTATGGCGGCGGTTTGCTTGCGCAAGAGGAGTTTTCATGTCCCTTATTCTATTGCTGACACAACAGATGAGCCTGTATTTGGTGATTGTTTATCTGGTCAGCAAGACCCCTTTGTTCAAGCTGTTTACCGAGGCATCGACCCGGCTGCCCCATAAGATCTTTCTCTATCTGGTATTTTCCAGCTTTTGCATCATGGCCACTTACTTTGGTGAGCAGACCCATGGTGCCATCGCCAATACCCGCGCCATGGGCGCCGTACTCGGTGGCCTGCTCGGCGGCCCGACAACAGGTTTGCTGGTTGGCCTGACGGGAGGTTTACACAGGTATAGCTTGGGTGGTTTTACCGATCTGGCCTGCGCGGTTTCCACCACCCTGGAAGGTTTATCCGCCGGGATGATCAGCTATTATCTGCGCCGTCAGGGCAAGGCCGAGTTGGTATTCAATCCCATTCTGGTGTGTCTTATCACCTTTTATGCCGAGATGATGCAGATGAGCATTATCCTGCTACTGGCAGAGCCTTTTGATGAAGCCTGGGATTTGGTGCGCCAAATAGCCCCACCCATGTTGCTGGTCAACTCCATAGGCGCAGCCCTGTTCATGAGCATAGTGCGGGACCAAAAAACCATGTTCGATAAGCTCTCATCCAGTTTCTCTACCAAGGCACTGAAAATCGCCGAGCGCAGTGTGGGACTCTTGAGCTCCGGCTTCAACGAGGAAACCAGCACCCAGGTTGCCAAGATAGTCATAGAGGAAACCAGTGTCGGCGCTGTGGCCATCACAGACAGGGAAAAACTCCTGGCCTTTATCGGCATAGGAGCCGATCACCACTTGCCCGGCACTCTGATATCGTCCCAAATAACCCTGGATGCCATACAACAGAATAAGGTGATGTTTGCCGACGGAGTAGAGGTTCCCTATGCCTGCTCCATCTCCCCCGGTTGTAAATTAGGCTCCAGTTTGGTGATCCCGCTTCGCAGCGACAACGAGGTCATAGGGACCATTAAACTGTATGAACCCAAGAACAAGTTGTTTCTCAATATCAACCGTACTCTGGGGGAAGGTATCGCCCGCCTGCTGTCGAATCAGATTCTCTATGGCCGTTTCGAGCAGCAGCAAAACCTGCTGACCCAGGCCGAGCTCAAACTGTTGCAAGCTCAGGTCAACCCGCATTTCCTGTTCAACGCGCTCAATACCATAGGGGCTATCATTCGTCGCGATCCGCCCATGGCCAGAACCTTGCTGCAACAGCTGAGTCAGTTTTTACGGATTAACCTCAAGCGTACTGCCGGCCTGGTGACCCTGGGAGATGAGCTTGAGCATATCGAAGCCTATCTCACCATAGAAAAAGCCCGCTTCATTGATAAGCTCGAGGTAGATATCGCCATTCCCGAATCTCTGCTGGCCATCAGAGTACCGGCCTTTACCCTGCAACCCATCATAGAAAACGCGGTCAAACACGGCACTTCGCATCTGATAGACACTGGCCGTATTCAGGTAGAAGGCCGCCGCACCGATGACAGACTCATACTGGAAGTCACGGATAATGCAGGGCTCTATCAACCCGCCGAAGAATCCGACGGCCTGGGGATGAACCTGGTGCACAAAAGAATACAGAATCTCTTCGGTACAGATTACGGTGTCAGTGTCGAATGCCGGCGCGACAGTTACACTAGAGTCAGCATACATTTACCCATAACGGAAACAGCCCTGTGATCACTTGTCTTATTGTCGATGACGAACCTTTTGCCCGAGAAGAGTTGGCAGAGCTGCTGCTTCAGGCCGGCGACATTGAAATTCTCGGCCAATGTGGCAACGCCATAGAGGCCATGCAAGCGATAGCCAAGCTCAAGCCTCAATTGCTGTTCCTGGATATTCAAATGCCAAGGATCAGCGGCATGGAGCTTATCGCCATGCTGGATCCAGACAATATGCCCAGAGTAGTATTTGTTACCGCCTACGATGAATTTGCCGTCAAGGCCTTCGATAACCATGCCTTCGACTATCTGCTCAAACCCCTGGATGAGAAGCGCCTCAGCCAAACCCTGGATAAGCTTCGCCGGGATCTCAGACCTCAGTCGCTGTCGGCCATAGCGCCGCAACAACTGCAACACCTGCCCTGCTTCAGCGGCAACCGTCTCAAGGTGGTCCCTGTCACCGAGGTGGAGTTTGTCTTCAGCGATCTCGGTGGGGTGCATGTGGCGACCGCCAGGGAGAAGGTTCATACCCAGTTGACACTGAAGCTGCTGGAAGAAAAAACCCCGCTGCTCAGATGCCATCGCCAGTATCTAGTGGCGCCCACCGCCATTGCCGAGATAGAACTGCTGGAAACAGGCGCCGAGGTCACCACCCGCAGCGGCGCCAAGATCCCGGTATCGAGACGCTTTCTCAAGCCGCTAAAACAGCTGTTTGGTTACCAGTAAAGCACAAGCTAACAACCGCTCGGCGCCCTAGATAACCGCTCACCCCCGACTTTTGACCGCTAACCCAGTTCCCGCTGGGCCTTGTAACCAAAGTGTTTACAATTGCGTCAACTCAAATCGGGGAGATAACAACTATGATGTGGTTTCTGCTGTGTGTCGGTCTGTTGATCGGCGGCTACTTCATCTACGGTACTTTTGTAGAAAAAATATTCGGGATTAACAATAAAAGACAAACACCCGCCTACGCCCAAACAGATGGTGTCGACTATGTGCCCATGTCCAAAGGCAAAGTCTACCTTATCCAACTGCTGAACATAGCCGGTGTGGGCCCTATTTTCGGTCCTATTCTGGGGGCCCTTTACGGCCCGGCGGCCATGTTGTGGATTGTTATCGGCTGTATCTTTGCCGGTGCAGTACACGACTACTTCTCCGGCATGCTGTCGGTACGTAACGGCGGTCAGTCAGTGCCTAACCTGGCGGGTAAATACCTTGGCAAAGGCGCCAAGAATTTTATGAACATCTTCGCCATCATATTGCTGTTGTTGGTGGGTGTGGTGTTTATCTCAGCTCCGGCCGGCTTGCTCGGTAAACTCACCGGCGGCAGCGTCGGCCTGTTTGTCGGCATCATCTTTGTTTACTACCTGATTGCCACCATAGTGCCGGTAGACAAAATTATAGGTCGCCTCTATCCCTTCTTCGGCGCCTTGCTGCTGTTCATGTCTGTCGGTTTGACCATAGCCATAGTGCTGTCCAGTGAGCATACTCTGCTGCCGGGCTTTGAAGCCGGTGACTTCCTGCAGAACTTGAATCCGGACAATGCCCCACTGTGGCCGGCACTCTTCATCACCATCGCCTGTGGTGCCGTTTCAGGTTTCCATGCAACTCAGTCTCCCTTGATGGCCCGCTGCGTTGAAAATGAATCCAATGGCCGCTTCGTGTTCTACGGCGCCATGATAGGCGAAGGTATCATCGCCCTTATCTGGTGTGCCGCGGCTCTGTCTTTCTTCGACGGCGTCGAAGGGCTTAAAGCCGGTATGGACGGCAACCCTGCCAACGTGGTTTACAGTGCATCAACCGGTCTTCTCGGTGCTGTCGGTGGCTTTATGGCGGTGCTTGGAGTCATCATTCTGCCTATCACTTCCGGCGATACCGCCTTCCGCTCCGCCAGGCTGATCTTGTCTGAGTATTTCAATATGCCTCAGACAGAGATGCCCAAGCGATTGATGCTGGCAATTCCGCTGTTCATCATAGGGGCGATACTGACCCAGGTAGACTTCGGTGTAATTTGGCGCTACTTCGGGGTCGCCAACCAGGCAACAGCGGTAATGATGCTGTGGACAGCCTCGGCCTACCTGCTGCGTCACAACAAGCTGCACTGGATCTGTACCATTCCAGCGATGTTTATGACCACGGTAGTGATAAGCTTCTTGCTCAACTCCAGTACCCTGGGTGCCGGTCTGCCAATGACAGTATCCACCATCAGCGGCATAGTGGTGACCCTGCTGGTAACCGCCTTGGTGATAATAAAGACCAAAGGCCGTAACGAGGTCGATGAGGTGATCCCTGAAGAGGGTTAAGCTCAGGAAACCTGCATAACCCAAGAGCCGCCCTTTTGAGGCGGCTCTTGTTATTTAAAACAACTCGCAGCAACCGAAACAATCACAGCGCCAAGGGCTTCAACACCTTAGGCTCCACCATCACACTGGCACTGTCGCTGCTCAGGTAAATAATCCCGTCGCTGATATTGCAGCCCAGTTTCATTGAGCGGCTGACCAATTGCGCCATCTCCTTCACCTGCTCTTCGGGTATCTCCCAAACCTTGAGGTTGGCATAACGGTTAAAGGCATGCTGATTCTGTTGCCACCATACAGGCACGCTGCGGCCACCATAGGTAAACAGCTGCACTTCATCGGCGCGGCCGCTGGCCTTGCGCAGCCATTTTTCATCGCTCTGGCCAAACTCGACCCACAAACGAATATCACCGTTAAGCTCGCGATCCCAAAGTTCAGGCTCATCATCGACACACAAGCCCTTGCTGAAGGCCAAACTGTCAGTGGCGTTGAGCGCAAAAGCCAGCAAGCGCACCATCATACGCTCGTCGGTTTCCGACGGATGCTGAGCAATGGTCAGCTGATGATCCTGATAATAATGCCTGTCCATGTCAGCAATACTGAGCTGAACTTTAAAAATACTCGCCTTCAAGGCCATGATAACTTCTCTGTGATAAAGAGGCTGATGCTGCCTCAATAAGGAAATAAAGGGGTTAAATAGCGCCGGGGCGCAAATGTTTGGCGAACGGAAACGCCGCCTTGAGCCTGGCGACTTCGTTTGCGTCGGCAAGACGCAACATCCGCATACCGGCTTGATAGGATGCCAACAGGCCGCTGTCTGCCATGGGCGCAGTACGTGACGCGTCCCGGCGGATAAGCTCCAGCAACTCAGCCGTAGGGGCGGCATCTGTTATCAGGCTGTCTATCCGCTGCAACATAGGCATCGCAGCCAGCGGCAACAACTGCAGATGACAGTCATCTGCCAACAGCAGTAACTCCCCTTGGGCTTCACCTGAGGCAAAGCTCAACTCGAAATTCTCCCGGGTGCTGGCGTCAAACCTGTCACCATTGAGCTTAAAGAAATGCTCCCAGAAGCGCCGCCTGGCATCCACCGAAGGCAGGCGCTGCTGCACTTCCTCTCTGTGCTCGGCGATAAAGTCCAGCAAAGGGCTGAGGCTCGGCGGCAGCAGAGTTTCAAGTTTGGCTCGCAAGTCTCTTGCAAACACAGGCGCGGCGCCTGCTGTGCTGATAGCCATTACCAGTCGCCCTCTATCGACGATTGAGGGGGTGATAAAATCACACTCGGATGGGGTATCGACCACATTGACCCATACACCAAGCTCGCGCGCCTTGGACGCCAGTGTTTGGTTCAGATGACTGTCGGCTGTAGCCAGATAAACCAGCTCCCGCTCGGCAAGATCCCGCTCCTCTGCGCATCGGCGCGACAGCCAAATTCGGCCACTGGCCGCATAGGCTTCCACCTCGGCGCTCACCTTGGGCGCCACAACGTGAATTTCGGCTTCGGTTCTGGCCAAGAGATCCAGTTTGCGGCTGGCCACTTCGCCGGCACCGACCAGCAGCACTCTTATCCGCGATGTATCAACAAAAAGGGGAAAATATTGCATTAATCCTGTACCAAAGGCAGTTCGTGGGCGCACCAGGCTCGATAACCACCGGCAAGCGAGGCCACATTTCGGTATCCCTGCTGTTGCAGGCTCAGTGCTGCCAATAAGGCGCGTTGCCCACCGCCACTATAGAGTAACAGTGCGGCCGACTTGTCCGGAAATCGCTTGGCAATATCACGCTCCAGTATGCCGCGGGACAAGTGTTTGGCCAGCGGCAGACGATCTTTGAGCCACTCATGATCTTCACGTACATCGATAAGTTGCCAACCGTCGTCCTGCTGATACTCTTCAATGCTTAGCTCTCGGACCTGGCCTCTTGCCTGTTCGACCAAGGCCATAAAATCAAGGCTGTTTGTCATTTGCCACTCCCGGGCTGTGCCACCGATAACTTAATTATGGCACTCGCTGCGTTCGGCGCTGCACTGCCAACAGAGCTCAAAACTGGCATCGTTGAATTCATGACATTGCAGGCACTGCCACTGGGGTCTATCGGCATTGAGACTAGCCAGCTGCGATTGAGCCTGCTCCCGCTGAGATTCCGGGACCCAAAGTTCAACGGTTTGCATATCAACCGGCAACTCTCCCACACCGCCCAGCAGAGCTTCACCACGCAGTTCGACCCTCAATCCTGAGGTCTCAAGCATTCCCTTCCAGGTATGAGCCTGCAGCAGATTACCACCGGCTACCATGACTTTTCGTTCTTCCATGTTTCTTCCTACAACTTTAGGCTCTGCCGCAGCAGAGAAATTAAGGAATGGATCCTGTGGAAGGATCCGCTGCCCATGCTACTGATAAACGCCTGGACTGTCGAGTGACAGAATTAAGTGAATTTACTTTTTGATAACAAAACCGCAAATCTACACCAAAAACTGATTGGGGAGCCTGACTTCAAAATCGTTTCCAGCTATCCAGACACAAAAAAGCCACCCGCAGGTGGCTTTTTCAACTTGGGTTTATCAGGGCATCAGCGAGGGCTGATCGGCGCCTTCTTTCTCTACTTCCACCGGCATCATATGCTCACGATTGATCCCAAGCTTAATTGCCAGGAAGCTCGCCACATAGATGGAGGAGTAAGTACCCACCAAAATCCCCATCAGCAATGCCGTGGCAAAGCCATGAATCAAAGTGCCGCCCTTGAGGAACAGCGCAACCACAGTAATAAGCGTGGTTCCGGTGGTAATAATGGTACGGCTCATGGTCTGGGTGATTGAGGTATTCACCACTTCCACAGGTGTTGCCTTACGCATCTTGAGGAAGTTCTCACGGATACGGTCAAACACTACGATAGTATCGTTGAGCGAGTAACCCACCACGGTCAGCAAGCCTGCCAGTACCGTCAGGTCAAACTCCAACTGCAGGAAGGAGAACAAGCCCAGTGTCACTATCACGTCGTGCGCCAATGCGGCAACCGAGCCCATGGCCAGACGCCACTCGAACCGGAAAGAGACGTAGATAAGAATACAGATAAGCGCAACCAGTACCGCCAGGCCGCCCTGCTCTGCCAATTCCTTACCGACCTGAGGGCCGACAAACTCTACACTCTTTTGCTGCACAGCCGGGTCTTGTTTGGCTGCAGCGGCGAAGACTTCCTTGACCTGAAGGTCGCTCTTGATGCCTTCTCGCACCTGCAGGCGCACTACCACATCGCGGCTGGAACCGAAGTTCTGTACCACGGCGCCCGAGGTCAGCTCAGTGTCCAAGGCAAGACGCAGCTCGTCCAGGTTAGCGGGTTTACTGAATTCCATGATGACAGAGGTGCCACCGGTGAAATCCAGTCCCCAGTTGATCCCCTTGGTTGCCAGGGAAGCCAGGGAAGCCACTACCAGCACTGCCGACATAATACTGATGGGCAGAGCGTGACGCAGGAAGTTGATAGAGCCTTTAAATGATAAAATCTGCAACATAATCAGCTTCCTCAGATCGACAGTTTCTTCACGCGCTTGCCGCCCCACATGGCGTTTACAATCGCCCGGGTGCCGACAATAGCGGTAAACATGGATGTCGCGATACCTATCATCAGGGTCACGGCGAAGCCTTTGATGGCGCCGCTGCCCACTGCGAACAGGATAAGTGCGGTGATGAAGGTGGTAATGTTGGCATCGGCAATGGTGGAGAACGCGTTGCCATAACCTTCATGAATAGCCTGCTGAACACTGCGACCTGCGCGAAGCTCCTCACGGATACGCTCATAGATAAGCACGTTGCCATCCACCGCCATACCCACGGTCAGCACCATACCGGCGATACCCGGCAGAGTTAGCACTGCGCCCGGGATCATCGACATAACACCAACAACCATGATCAGGTTGGCACACAGCGCCAGGTTGGCAATAACACCAAAGGCGCGGTAGTAGATCAGCATGAAGATCAATACCACGGCCATACCCCAGAGCATCGCCTGCATCCCATTTTCAATGTTTTCGGCACCCAGGCTTGGGCCTATGGTGCGTTCTTCCACTATGGATACAGGTGCAATCAGCGCGCCGGCACGCAGCAGCAACGCCAGGTTCTGGGCTTCACCATGAGACAGACCCGTGATAACAAAGTTACGGCCGAGGCGAGCCTGAATGGTTGCGACAGAGATCACTTCCTCTATCTTATCCATCTTCACGCTGCCGTCAGGGTTACGCTTGCCGCTGTCCTTATACTCGATGAACAGGGTCGCCATCGGTTTGCCGATGTTGTCCTTGGTCACGTTGGAGAAGATACTGCCGCCCTTGGCGTCCAGGCTGATACTCACCTGAGGCCGGCTGTATTGGTCGAAGCTTGGCTGAGCGCCGGTAATATGATCACCGGTCAGCATCACCTCTTTCTTCAATACGGCAATACCGCCTTCACGACGAGGATACACCTCGGAACCGGGTGGTACCCGTCCCGATTGCGCCGCGTTCATGTCGGCTTTCTCGTCGACCATATGGAATTCAATGGAAGCGGTCGCCCCGAGGATCTCTTTGGCGCGAGCCGTATCCTGTACCCCAGGCAGTTCAACGATAATGCGCTCGGCGCCTTGACGTTGTACTACGGGTTCAGCAACCCCAAGTTCGTTCACCCGGTTACGAATAGTGGTGATGTTCTGCGACAGAGCGTCTTCTTTCACCTGCTTGAGGTAGACTTCGCTCATGGTGGCCAGCAGGGCAAAGTTGCTGCCCTCGCTGGCATCGCTGAATACCATATCGTTGGAGCGACTCTTCAGGAAACTCTCGGCCTTGGCCAGGTTCTCGGCATCGCGGAACTTGATCTCAATACCTTTGGCCGTAGCCTTGACACCCGAGTAGCGGATCCCCTCTTCCCGCAGCTGACTGCGGAAATCGGCGATCTTGGCTTCTTCCATCTTGCGAATGGCTTCGCCCATGTCCACTTCCATCAGGAAGTGCACACCACCACGAAGGTCAAGACCCAGTTTCATCGGTGAACCACCGAGAGACTCGAGCCAAGCCGGTGTGGCCGGTGCCAGGTTCAACGCCACGCTGAACTTGTCACCCAAGGCTTCGGCTATCGCTTCTTTGGCCAACAACTGCTGTTCGGCATTGTTGACTCTGACGAGTAACTGACCGTTTTCCAACTCGGAACGCTTGACACCTATCCCCTTGCTTTGCAGCAAGTCGTTAACCTGTGTCTGGGTAGTGACAGTCACATCCGCACCGCGGGTGCCCACCACTTGTACCGCGTGATCCTCACCAAAGAGGTTAGGTACGGCATAGAAAGCCCCGATGGCGATGATAATCACCACCATCAGGTTCTTCCATAAAGGATACTTATTTAACACGCCTCAGCCCCCTTGGCTTATAGCGACTGGATAGAGCCTTTTGGCAATACCGCCGCGATATAATCTTTTTTGATGGTGATCTGGGTGCTGTCGTTCAGGCTCAGCAGAACATAATCATTCTCGTCGCTGATCTTGGCAATTTTGCCTATGATGCCACCGCTGGTCAGGACTTCGTCGCCCTTACCCAGGGACGCCATCAGATTTTTGTGCTCTTTAACACGCTTGGACTGAGGACGGAAGATCATGAAATAGAAGATCAGACCGAAGATCACCAGCATGAACACCAATTCCATGGTACCGCCAGACTGAGGAGCACCGGCTGCACTAGCGTAAGCATTTGAAATAAACATATTTTTCTCTTCTTATCAGCAAATAAAATCAATCCACCAATTCAGGTACTTCACGGCCTTGACGACCATAGAAGTCCTTCACAAAGGCGTCTAATGTACCTGTCTCAATGGCGCCGCGCAAACCTTCCATTAACCTTTGGTAGTAACGCAGGTTATGTATGGTATTGAGACGGGCCCCGAGAATTTCATTACAGCGGTCCAGATGGTACAGATACGCCCGTGAGTAGTTCTTACAGGTGTAGCAGTCACATTCCGGATCCAGCGGTGATGTGTCGTCACGATGCCGCGCGTTGCGGATCTTGATAACACCTTCTGTGACAAACAGGTGGCCGTTGCGGGCATTACGGGTTGGCATCACACAGTCAAACATGTCGATACCGCGACGTACGCCTTCAACCAGATCCTCCGGTTTGCCTACCCCCATCAAATAACGGGGCTTGTCTGTTGGGATCTGCGGGCAAACATGCTCCAGTACTCTGTGCATGTCCGCCTTGGGTTCCCCTACAGCCAAGCCGCCGACGGCATAGCCGTCAAAACCTATTTCCAACAAGCCTTTGAGGCTTTCATCACGCAGATCTTCATAGACACTGCCCTGAATAATCCCGAACAGTGAGTTGGGGTTTTCCAGGCGGTCGAACTCATCCCGTGAACGTTTTGCCCAGCGCAGTGACATCTGCATCGACTTGCGGGCTTCGTCATGAGTGGCCGGATACGGCGTGCACTCATCGAAAATCATCACCACATCCGAGCCGAGCGAATATTGGATCTGCATCGACTTCTCGGCATCCATGAAAATCTTTTCGCCGTTAATGGGCGAGCGGAAATGCACCCCTTCTTCGGTGATCTTGCGGATATCACCGAGACTGAAAACCTGGAAACCACCCGAGTCAGTAAGAATCGGCCGCTGCCAGTTCATGAAATCGTGCAGGTCACCATGCTTACGCATGATCTCTTCACCTGGGCGCAGCCAGAGGTGGAAAGTGTTTCCCAGTAGAATATCGGCTCCGGTGGCGCGCACTTCTTCCGGAGTCATCCCCTTCACAGTGCCGTAAGTTCCAACCGGCATAAAAGCCGGGGTTTCGACAGTGCCACGGTCAAAAATCAATCGGCCCCGGCGTGCGCGGCCATCAGTTGTATCCAATTCAAATTTCATGACTTACCTCGTCAGAGAAACAGTCTGACCTTAATTACGCGGACTTAGGCCGCAGCGTATAGACAACAGAGGGTCAAAAAGGCAAAAGGTTCACCCTTAAGACAAAATACCCGCTCATTGAGGCGGGTATTTTAAAACAAAAGTCGTAATCAGTGAGCTTTTTTAGTCACAAACATGGCATCACCGTAACTGAAAAAGCGGTATTTTTCGGCAATCGCGTGCCGATAGGCGTTCATCACCTCATCAAAGCCGGCAAAAGCACTGACCAACATGATTAGAGTCGACTCCGGCAGGTGGAAGTTGGTGACCATGGCATCCACTACCTGAAACTCATATCCGGGATAGATGAAAATATCTGTATCCCCTTTGAAGGCCTGCAGTTCGCCTTCACTGGCGCGGGCTGCGCTCTCGAGCGAGCGCACCGAAGTGGTGCCAACCGCGATCACCCGTTTCCCGGCCGCCTTGGTGTTGTGGATTTTTGTCACCACCTCGGCCGGCACTTCGGCCCACTCAGAGTGCATCTTGTGTTCCAGTACGTTATCAACCCGCACCGGCTGAAAAGTACCGGCGCCAACATGCAGGGTCACAAAGGCAATATCCACGTCTTTGGCTTTCAGCTCGGCCAACATATTGTCATCAAAGTGCAAACCGGCTGTCGGCGCCGCAACCGCACCCGGGGTTTGGTTATAAACTGTCTGATAGCGCTCTTTGTCGGCATCTTCATCAGGACGGTCTATATAGGGTGGCAACGGCATATGGCCTACCTGCTCAAGCACTTCAAGCACACTCGAACCGGATACCAGTTCAAGTTCAAACAGCGCATCGTGACGCGCTCTCATCAGCATCTTGAAGTCGCCATCGAGTAAAATTTCACTGCCTTCTTTCGGCGACTTGGAGCTGCGCACATGAGCCAGCACCCGCTTATCATCCAGCATCCGCTCCACCAGGATTTCCAGCTTACCGCCGGTTGCCTTCTGCCCGAACAGGCGCGCCGGAATAACCCGGGTATTGTTGAATACCATGAGATCGCCTGGCTGAACCAGGTTCAACAATTCGGTGAAGCGGCAGTCGCTAAGGGCCCCGCTGTTACCATCCAGAGTCAGTAATCTGGACGCACTGCGTTTCTCCATAGGGAACTTGGCAATCAGTTCCTCTGGAAGATCGAAAGAAAAGTCTGCTACACGCATGAATGGGCCTCGGCTTAGCTGGAAACGGCGGCTAGTCTAGGGATTTGAGGCGTTAAGATCAAGGCTCCAGCGGTTCGTTTGCCGTTTCGGCAAGGGGCTTGTTGTCATCGAAGGGCTCGCGCCGATATTCGAGTTGCTCGAATGGAATGTCCACCTCGACCCTGCGTCTCTGGGGCCGTGGCGTTTTGTTGATAAGTTTATTGAACCAGTCCCACATCATCCTTGATCCTCTGCGTCACCGAACGCTAAGCGTAGCATCTTATTTCACTGAGCAAAAAGAGAACATTCATCGAGGCGCCAGAGACTGTTTTCATTTGCCGGCTTGTCATGGTAACTTGAGGGCGAATTCGACACCCAGTAGCCAATATGAACTTCCTTGCACACCTGCATCTGGCCGATATCAGCCAAACCTCTCTCGGCGCCAATCTCGCCGGCGACTTTGCCAAAGGCAATATCCAACAGTTTCCCAAACATTTGCAACAAGGGCTCTGGCTCCACAGACAGATAGACAAGTTGACCGATAGCCACGAGTTAACCCGCGAGTTAGTGCGTACTTTCCCCAAGCCGCTTGCCAGAGTGGCACCTGTACTGATGGATTTGGCCTTTGACCATATGCTGGCCAAATACTGGGAGGAATATCATCATCAACCTTTAGCTGCCTTTTGCAACAAGGCCTACGAGAGCCTAAGGCAAACTCCCTCCCTACCCGAAGGCTTAACCAAACTGGCGCCAGTGATGGAACAGCAGAATTGGCTATTGAGTTATCAAAGCCGCCAGGGACTCAACAGTGCGGTGACAGGCGTGAGTCGCCGCCTTTCAAAACCTGAGCTGTTCAACGGCGCCCAACAGGCGCTGCAAAAACTCGATACCGAAATTGAAATCGCCTTTCGAACCTTTTACCCGCAATTGATGGCTTACAGCCGGATATGGGCCAGAAAGACCCCGGCAGAATTTCTCTGATTGAAGCAAAGTGCCAACTGCCACGTTCGGTGAACCCACAAAGCCACTTTTGCCGGGCCTATGGCTTTGTTAGAATTGCGCCTTCACGAAGGAGAGTTCATGCAAGTTTTTGAGTACCGCCCACCGGCCCTGCCCTGGCTCGATATCCGCTATCTGGATCGCGATATTATTATCATCAACAAGCCATCCGGGCTGTTGTCCAACCCTGGTCGCGCCGCCGTAACCCATGACTGCGCCCTCACCCGCTTGCAACGCCTGTATCCGGAAACCATATTGGTGCACAGGCTGGACTGCGCCACCTCAGGGATCATGGTTTTCGCCCGCAACAAGGCCGCCGAGTCCAGTCTCAAGACTCAGTTTCAAGAGCGGCAAAGCGATAAGCTGTATGTGGCCGAGGTGGCAGGACATCTTGAACAGCCAGCCGGTGTTATCGACTTGCCTCTGGCACAGGACAAGGCCAACCCACCTCTGCAGCAAGTCTCGGAGCAAGGTAAGAGAGCGGTCACTCACTACAAGGTACTTGAGCGCCGCGAAGATTCCAGCCTGGTGGCATTGCAACCGGAAACCGGCCGGACTCACCAGCTCAGAGTCCACATGCTCGCATTGGGGCATCCGATTTTAGGGGATGATTTCTATGGTGGGTGTGAGATTGAAAATGCCCGTCCGCGGCTCTGTCTGCATGCTGCCAGCCTGGCATTTTGCCACCCTTACTCGGGCGCCGAGATGCATTTTGTCAGCCTGTCACCTTTCTGACCCTTGCAAGGCTTGATAAAGAAAGCCTTAGAAAAAACAGCTAAAGAAAACGCCCGCTAAGCGGGCGTTTTCTTTTCAAGACTTAGTCAAACTGCTATCAGGCACTCATCACAGATTTGGGTTCCAGACTGAAGCTATCGCCTCCTTCGGTGCAAAACTGCAGCTTGCCCTCTGCGGTTAAAATAAAGTACTCACCAAACAGGTTACCACCCATATCTTCCAGACATAAACCGGCATTGGTCTGTTTGGACTTCATCTCATCCACGCTGTGGCAACCATCGCTGAACCAGGTTTCCAGAAACAGCTTGCCACCTTCACGATACAGGGTCAGTTCTTCACCACTGCCGGGGCGACTATCCTGCCAACAACCAAGAAATTCTCGCTGTTGTTCGTTCTGTCGGTGCAGACGCTTGCGCTTTTCTACTCCTGACATATCCATACCCTTAAACCATGTCAGCCCAGCCTCTTTGGCTGACCCCAAATGCATGACATTAAGCATAGAACTCATAGTGCCCCTTTACCCGGCCAAAAGTAACAGAAAAGTGAAAAATTTGATTCCAAATCATTAAAAACCAATGAGTTAGAATGAAATCTCTCTAATGTGCGCAGTGTAGCCCAGTGAGAAAATAAAAGCGTGATCAAGATCACTTATTGCGGCTAATTTAAGCAATTTATGAAATGACTCACACAATGCCCTTCCCGTCGGCCGTTTAAACGGTCACACCATGGCAAATGGGGGCCAAAAACAAAGGGCGGCCCCGAGGCCGCCCTTTATCTTCAACAATGTTAGCTTAGCTTGCGCTCTTCGGCCTGGCAGACTGCCGCGGTAAACAACACATCGGTGGAAGAGTTCAGCGCAGTTTCGGCCGCATCTTGAATGACCCCGATAACAAAGCCAACAGCCACCACCTGAATGGCGATGCTGTCGCTGATGCCAAACAAGCTACAAGCCAGAGGGATCAGCAGCAGTGAACCACCGGCTACCCCGGAGGCACCACAAGCCGACACAGCGGCCACCAGGCTCAACAGCAAGGCGGTAGGCAAGTCGACACTGGTGCCTGTGGTATGCACAGCTGCCAGGGTCAGTACGGTAATGGTAATTGCCGCGCCGCCCATGTTGATAGTGGCCCCCAGAGGAATAGAAACCGAATAGGTGTCTTTATGCAGTTTGAGGCGCTCACACAAGGCCATGTTCACCGGAATATTGGCGGCGCTCGAACGGGTAAAGAAGGCGGTTACGCCGCTCTCTCTCAGACAAGCGAACACCAGCGGGTAAGGATTGCGTCTTGTCTTGTAGAACACCAAGAGCGGATTCACAACCAGGGCTATGATAGCCATGCTTCCCAGCAAGACGCCGAGCAGACGGCCATAATTGTACACTTCCTCAAAACCGCTCTCGGCAAAGGTCACGGCCACCAGACCGAAGATGCCTATCGGCGCCAAGCGGATAATAAAGCGCACCATCTGTGAGATCCCATGACTGACATCGGCAAAGACCTGTTTGGTCGAATCACTGGAATGATGCAGTGCCAATCCAAGACCAATACCCCATGCCAGAATACCGATATAGTTGGCATTCATCAGAGCATTGACTGGGTTGTCGACCAATTTGAACAACAGGGTATTAAGAACTTCCAGAATACCTTGCGGCGGCGACAATAACTGTTCAGGCGCCCTGAGCTTGAGTGTGGTGGGAAACATAAAGCTCATTACCACAGCTGTAAGTGCCGAGGCAAAAGTACCGAACAGGTACAAGGCGATAATTGGCCGCATATTGCTCTTGGTATTTTTCTTCTGATTGGCAATCGATGCCGCCACCAGCAGAAATACCAGGATCGGTGCTATCGCCTTAAGCGCGCCGACAAAAAGATCTCCAAGGAAAGAAACGCTCTTTGCCCATTCCGGAGCAAAGTGTGCGAGCCCCATGCCCGCGATGATCCCCAAAAGGATTTGCAGTACAAGACTGCTCTTGGCCAATCGGGCCAAAAGTAAAGAAGATTGGTTCATTGCCTGACCTGTCGTTATTATCTTTCTGGCACCAGTGCCACAGGAGTTACGTTTTTAGCGGATGAAACCGCTAATGTCTAGCTTTGAAGCCTATTTGTGTCGTCTGGATAACCCTGAGCACGCATTTTGGCAACAGCGATGTCATTTTTGACTATCTTGTGCAATTTGGGCGCCTCTGAGCATAGCTTCGATGAGTTCATGGGCATCGAACTTGGTGAGGGCTTCGTTGGCACCTACCTGGTGCGCCTGGCTGACACTGATCTCACTGGAAAGCGAGGTATGCAGAATAATATAAGCTCCGGCGAGTGCCGGTTTGTCTCTCACCTCAAAGGCGAGTTCATAACCATCCAGACCCGGCATTTCGATATCGCTCACCAGGAGATCCACAGGGCGCTTTTCGGCCGCGGCCTTTTCCATGATGGCCAAAGCCTGAGCACCGTTTGAGGTGACTTCATAGGGGATATTTATGGAGTCCAGCGCATCGGACAGTTGCTTTCTGGCCACCTTGGAGTCGTCCACCAGCAAGATCCGCAGCGGTTTCAACCTTTCCCTTTGCACATCGGTCAGCATGGCCACACTCTGGGCCGCAATCGGGAAAATCTTCGACAGCAGCAACTCAACATCCAGCAGTTGTACCAGCTTATTGTCGTAGCGTGTCACCCCGGTCAGATAGGCATTACGTCCCAGGTTATCCGGCGGTGATTCAATATCTCGCCAGTTACATTCGAGGATCTTGTCTATGCCGCGAACCAGAAAGCCTATCTCCATCCGCTGACAATCTGTGATGATGATAAAACAGCTCTTGCGCTCCTCCGCGGTGACCGGGCGATAACCAACGGCCGCCGCCATATCCACTACGGGAATAGTGTGTCCTCTGAAGTTTACCGCACCCATCACAGCTGAATGAGATTGGGGGATCTGGTTTAGAGGCATATAAGGTACCAACTCACGGATCTTCAAGGTGCCGATGGCAAACAGCTGGCTTGCCGACAGATGAAACAGCAGCAGTCCCTGAGATTGATTGGCCTTACTCTTCATAACAACACCATAACAGACAATAAGTTAAACGCTTCAGGATAACACAGGCTTGAACCTATGGTGGCCTACTGCAGTTCACAATTGCGACTCAATAGGCAAAAGGCTGAGGATATCGGCACTGAGACGGCGCCAGAAACCGGCGGCAGGCTCATTATAGAACACCTCTTGTTTGGCATCGTCGTGCCACACCAGCTCATCCTCCTCCAGCGCCAATCGGTAAGCATTGCGCAGTAAGGCGCCGCCCAGCTGCCGCTGCATGTGTTCAGCAAGCTTGGGCTGATGTAGCAGAATTCCCATTTCAGTATTGATCCAGGCAGAGCGGGGATCAAAATTGAACGAGCCGACGAACACATCTTTATCGTCCAGCACAAAAGTTTTGGCATGTAAGCTGGTGCGTGAGCTGCCGCGCCATGAAGAAGGCTTATGGTCAGGGTCGGCCTTGACTTCATAGAGGCTGACACCGGCTTCCAGCAGTTGCCTACGATACTTCTTGTAGCCGGCATGCACGGCCACTACATCTGTGGCAGCCAGGCTATTGGTCACCACAGTAACCTCAATACCATTGGCTACCGCCTGTGCCAGGGCATCGGCCCCTTTGGCTGTGGGCACAAAATAGGGCGAAATGATCAGTATGTTGTTTTCAACCTTGGACAGAAAACGACCGATATCGGCCAGCATCCAACTCTCGGGCTCGGCGCTGCGCAGCTTATCGGGCGGGTCGAACAACACCTTGGCTTCGCCCCAATACCAGTCGAGTTGCTGCTGCTCCATGTTGGTTATCAACTGGCTCTGCAACAGGCGCTGATAATAGGGGTGATCCTGCATCGCCTGCTGCTCCTGCCGCATCTTGGCATCGGCCTGCAGCAGTTTTTCCCGGGTCAGACGCTTGGGCAGCAGCTGCTCAAGTGGAATGGTCAGCGGCGCATTCCAGTAAAGATCAAACTGATCAGAGATAGCCGGTACGGCTTTTCCTATGGCGAGCAAGTCAAAGTCACCGAACTCAAGTTCATCGTTGGCAGAAAAGTACTCATTGCCTATGTTGCGCCCTCCCACCACAGAAACCATGTTGTCCACAGTCAGCGACTTATTGTGCATTCTGTGGTTCAAGCGGGCGAAACTGAACAGCCAAGACAAGCCTCTGAAGGTGCGGGAATATACCGGGTTATAGAGGCGAACCTGAATATTGGGATGATGATTCAAGGCCGCCAGTCCGGATTCGAGCGGCGCACTCGTGGTGTCATCCAGCAGCAGCCTTACCCGCACGCCGCGCTCGGCGGCTTCCAACAGTTGCCACACCAGGGTTTTGCCGGTTTCATCGGCCCGATAAATGTAGTACTGCAGATCGATACTGCTCTGGGCACTGCGAATAAGCGCCAACCTGGCAATAAAGGCATCGACACCTTCGGCCAACGGCAGCACGCCCGTCTGCGATGGGTGGATGGACAATTGAGGTTCCAGATAATCCAGCAAGACAGAACTCTCCGGCGTTGCCAGATAGCTGGAGTCGCTGTAAGCGGGATCCCGTGTCGGCGCCGAGCTACAGGCGCTCAGCAAGGACAAGAGGATCAACAGTATTCCAAACTGTGGCAACATTTTGAATATTCTTCGAAATAGTGAAGAGTATTCAAGCATTAATTCGTTCCGGGATCCAGCATTCCCGCCTCCTGCTCTGGCTTGCTATTCCTGTAAAGCATAGAGCACATCGAACACAAACTGGTCCCAGCCATGGGATTCAAAGGCAGCATCGGCCACCGCTCGAATACGGGCAACCGCATGCAGCGGCGCCACACCATGTTCCATCAGGTAGTAGGCCAGCAACAGGCAAGTACGGTTTTGCCCAGACTCGCAATGAACCAGCCCCCCTAGCCCGGCTGCGCGCTGACGCTTGATAAAGTCGAGCGCCTTGGGCAACTGTTCGACACAGAGTCGTAAATCGGCATCCAGCGGGGTTTCTCCACTCGGCAAAGGGATACAGGCAAACTCAAATGGCGATTGAGGCCAATCGGCCACCACATTTTCAGCCAGGGAAAGAATGGCGCCTATCCCGGAGCGCTGCAGCTCATCGAGATCCCAGTTCTGGCCTGCTGGGCCCCGGCTTCCAGCCAACTCTCCCTCTTCCAGCCAAAAGAGTGGTTGCATCTGTGTTTTCCTCAGTAATACGCGACTTCAATCAGGCTTCAGAATACCTCAAATCGCCAGAGGATTTCGTTGATTTATGCCAAAAAGATTAACTTGGACGACCTGCTTCCAAGTCAAGCAGTTGTTGCTTCATGGCCAGGCCCCAGGCATAACCGGTCAATTTGCCATCCTTGCCTATGACTCTGTGACAAGGCACGATAATCGCTATCGGGTTGGCACCATTGGCAGTGCCGACTGCGCGGACCGCTTTCGGGTTATCAATCTTTATGGCCAGCTCGCCGTAACTGGTGAAGCTGCCGTAGGACAAACCCACCAACGCCTGCCAAACGGTGCGTTGAAAGCGTGTCCCTTTGGGAGCCAAAGGCAACTCGAAGACCTGTCTGGCGCCGGCAAAATACTCCAATAGCTGGCTCTTGGTCTGCGCCAATATCGCCTCAGCCCGCGCCTTTTGCGCCGCATTCGCGCTCGCCAGCGGGATCCGGCGCTCTCTGTCATCCCCCGTCAAAACCGACAGATGTGACAGCCCATGGGGCCCCGCAGCAAGCCATAGCCGGCCCACAGCCGAATCCATGATAAGCTCCGCTACCGGCACCAATTCTGCTGCCGGCCACTCTTTACTCAGCGATACGGCCAAGCTCGGTTTATCTTGTGTATTCATAGGATTAATCCCTTGATTTTATGGCTTTTGAATAGGAGTTTGACCCTGATGCCTGTCACCTCAGCAACCCATCTCAGAGCTCTTCATTCATTGCTATTAATGGGTTCTATGCCGACTGCCAAAGTTGTAGAGTAAGATAACTGCCCCAGGGCGACGCCGCTTCAGTGACACTTTGCAGTAACGCTTGGTAATGGGCCGCACTTTTCTTGGCGTCACTCTTGTTGTCCATACTTTTCTTGTCAGCACTTTTATTGCCTTTATGCTGACCAACTGCACCTTGTTTAGCCGAATCCGGGTTGAGTTGAGCCAAGTTCCCGTTAACCTCGGTCGAGATTGCCGTTTTACCAAGCAGCGTGAGCAGACGTTTACGGATTATCAAGTCGCCGCCGAGCAACACATCAGGATCCGACAACCCGCGCATTCTGGCGTAGGCTATGGTCCAGGGGCCAATCCCTTTCAAACTGAGCCAAGCCTCAGGCTCGGTATCACCATGCTTAAGCTGAAAACGCGCCAACTCAGCCAATGCCGTCTTTCTGCTTGCGGGCATTTTCAACTCGTCAAAGTCCGCCGCCAACATGCTTTCGGGCTCGGGAAAGAAGCTGATTTCGCGCCCGGCGATAACTCGCCTCTCACCTCTGGCAGCCACCAACTGCCCCAACAGTTTTGTGGCTTGGGTAACGCTGACCTGCTGGCCCAGAACAGCCCGCACCCCGGCTTCAAACAGAGAGCCTGCTGCCGGCAGCCTCAGCCCCGGCTCCCAACCAAAGGTGGAGTCTGCCAGTGTGAGAGGTTGCAACACTTGCTCAACCTGCTGCATATCAGCGTCGAGATCCAATATCCTTCTTATCCGATTGACCAATACCGGCAACAAGCTAAGCTCGGCGCCCTCTTCCAATGCGAGGGTAACTGCGACTCTATTTTGCGAGGCCTGCAACTCGGCAAAAAACCAAGCTTTGAACCCGCCTTTGTCGCTGTTGAGTAACAGGCTGCGACCATAGCCCTGGCGGTCATTAAGTTCAAACCACTCCATTCCTGTTACCGCCCGCAGGCGATAGAAATCAAGCAACGCTTGCCAGGCATAAGGCGGCCGGTAACTCAAAAACAGTTGCAGCCTGTTACTGTCGTCCATTTGCGTATCAGCGCTACGTCTGAGCGCCGACGGGGTAAGCTGCAGCTGACTCTGAAACACTTCGTTGAAACGGCGAATACTTGTGTATCCCGCAGCCAAGGCCACCTGCGTGATAGGGAGCCGGGTTTGGTGCAGCAACTGCTTGGCAAACATCAATTGCTGAAACGCAGCGTATTGCTTGGGAGACAGGCCCAACGCTTCGACAAACAGCTTGCGCAGATAACGACTGCTGATCCCGAGGCGCTGTGCCAAGTGCTCGACACCTTTCGCCGACTCGCCGCTCAAGGCGCCCTGCTCTATCAGGGTTACCGCCCGCTCCAGCGTGGTTCTCGTGCCTTTCCAGGCACAGGAGCCGGGCGCACTTTCCGGCCGGCAACGCAAACAGGGGCGCAAACCGTGATTTGCCGCGGCGGCGGCCGAGAAAAAGTAATCGACATTTTCCTCTTTCGGCGCCACCGCCGGGCAGATAGGCCGGCAATAGATCCCCGTCGTCTTCACCCCGATAAAGAAGCGGCCATCAAACCTGGGATCGCGACTAAGTCTCGCCCGGCGACAGGTGTCGGTGCTGAGCTCGGTAAAAATCGTCATCATCTGTTTCGCTATCGTCTATAACCTGGATGCAGATTACCCCGCGAACACGGGGGAAACCAGCGGAAAACGGAACTGAACCCCGAGACCAAACCCAAACTATTGATCCGGAATAATAGCTGCCCTACAGATAAAAATTGGGTATGCTGGAACGGCTTGAATAAAAATCACTCCAGATCCGCAAGGCCCGATGTCTGCCCGCATAACCGGGCAAGAATCATTCTTTGCCAAGAGATAAATCGCCCATAACAGTTTGCCAAGAGAAGGCCATGATAAAGACGTTGTTTTCCCGCTTTGAACACTGGACGGATCCACTGCCGGATATAGATCCATCTCCGCCGCCCAAAGGGCTCTATGCTTTTTGCCGCCACTACACCAAAGGTTTCGAGCGACCGCTGATATTGATGTCAATATTGACCGCGATTCTGGCCATGCTGGAAGTGTCGCTGTTTGGCTTTATGGGGCAGTTGGTTGACTGGCTGGTAGACAAGGATCCACAAACCCTGCTGCAGGATGAAGGACTCAAGTTACTCGGTATGACTTTGCTGGTACTCGTGCTCTTGCCTGTGCTCATCTTGCTTCACGCCTTGATTGTCTACCAAAGTCTGCTGGGCAACTATCCGATGGCCATCCGCTGGCTGGCGCACAAATACCTTTTGAAACAGAGTGTTTCCTTCTATCAGGACGACTTTGCCGGCCGCATTGCCACCAAGGTGATGCAAACCTCTCTGGCGGTGCGGGAAACCGTGATGAAACTCTTGGACGTGCTGGTCTACATAATGGTGTATTTCACCTCCATGTTGGTGATGATAGCCAGTGCCGATATGCGCTTGATGCTGCCCATGTTGGCATGGCTTGCCATCTATATCGGCCTGCAGTGGTATTTCGTGCCCAAGCTGAAAGCCGTGTCTACCGAGCAGGCCGATGCCCGCTCAACCATGACGGGTCGAATCGTCGACAGTTACACCAATATTGCCACAGTCAAACTCTTCTCCCACACCCAACAGGAAGCCGAATACGCTCAGTCGAGCATGAAAACCTTCCTGGATACCGTGCACCGGCAGATGCGTCTGGTCACCGGAATTAACGTCAGTGTGCAGCTACTGAACTATTTCCTGGCCTTTAGCGTGGCAGCCGTATCCATCTGGCTCTGGAGCGACAGTGCCATCAGTGTCGGCGCCATAGCGATCGCCGTCAGCCTGGCGCTGCGCCTTAACGGCATGTCGCAATGGATAATGTGGGAAATCAGCTCACTGTTTGAAAATATAGGGACAGTGGCCGATGGTATGAGCACCCTGTCCAAACCCACCCGCATTCTGGATGCCGAAGACGCCAAAGCCATTTTGGTTGAGCAAGGACAAATCGTTTTCGATAAGGTCAGCTTTCACTATGGAGAACAGAGCGGCGTGCTGGAAGGGCTGGATTTACAGATCAAGCCAGGTGAAAAAGTCGGTCTGGTGGGTCGTTCGGGTGCCGGTAAGTCCACCTTGGTCAATCTGCTGATGCGTTTTCATGATGTGGAAAAGGGAGGAATTCTGATAGATGGTCAGGATATCCGTAAAGTCACCCAGGATTCGCTGCGCGCACAGATAGGCATGGTGACTCAGGATACCTCCTTGCTGCACAGATCCATCAGAGAAAATATTCTTTATGGTCGTCCCGATGCCACGGAAGAGGAACTGGAGCAGGCTATCATTAAGGCCCAGGCCAGTGAGTTTATCGCCTCTTTGACAGATCCGTCGGGAAATACCGGGCTGGATGCCCAGGTGGGTGAACGGGGTGTCAAATTATCCGGCGGTCAAAGGCAGCGTATTGCCATCGCCAGAGTGCTATTGAAAGATGCGCCAATCCTGATCCTGGATGAAGCCACCTCGGCACTCGACTCGGAAGTGGAAGCGGCAATTCAGGAAAGCCTCTATCAATTGATGGAAGGAAAAACCGTTATCGCTATCGCTCACAGGCTATCAACCATAGCCGCTATGGATAGATTGATAGTGCTGGATCAGGGCAAAGTCGTCGAACAAGGCAGCCATCAGGAACTGATCCGCAGCAAAGGGATTTACGCCCAGCTGTGGGCCCACCAAACAGGCGGTTTTATCGGTGTAGACTAAAATATCTATATACCGCCCTGCTTTTCAGCATAGAAAAACATTCCAGGAAGCCATCGTGGCTTCCTGTTTTTTTAAGCCTTCCATATAAAGAGACACTTACCTTGGCTAACTGCGACTTGCTTACTCGAGTAGCGACTTTTTACTCAAGTAGTAACTCGGCGGGTATCCGGGCAAAACAATCTGGCGTATCGGTAATGAGGCCTGAGCCTGATAAGAGCAGTTAATAAGATCTGCATTTTGGGGCCATGTCTCGATACATGGTTGGATAAATACTCTAACAATCCATTCGGGGTTAGAGCGTACTGTTTTGATAGGAAGCAAACGTTGAAGGACAGATAACAAAAAACCACCCTGAGGTGGTTAGTGTTTCTCTTGAAGGAGAATCTTTGGTGGAGCTAGACGGGATCGAACCGTCGACCTCTTGCATGC
>NZ_JADP01000034.1:0-54294 GCF_000518445.1 Shewanella sp. 38A_GOM-205m
AGACCATGTTCACTTACTGGTGAGACTTCCGCCAAGCTTGAGTGTTTCGGAGTACGTAGGTTTTTTAAAGGGAAGAACGGCGATAAGACTGTTTAACAAATTCCCTTACTTACGAAAGCATAAATTATGGGGTAACCACTTTTGGCAAAGAGGCTACTTAGTAGATTCAGTGGGAGCAAACGAAGAGATCATTCGTCGATATGTAAGGTATCAACAGAAAGTAGAGGCAGAGGAATCAAACGGTCAGATCAAGCTTGGTTTGGATGGGTGATTCTTTTAGCCCCCTTCTAGGGGGCTGTTCAAAGCCACCTGCTATGCAGGTGGATTTTTTACACCTCAGATAAGATGATAAAAGCTATGGAAGCTATTCGTTATCCCATCAAGGGCAGTTGCCAGTGCGGCGCTGTCAGTTATCGCTTGTTGGCGCCGCCGCAGATGGTGGTGGCCTGCCACTGCAAGGAATGCCAGAAGCTGTCCACCAGTGCCTTCAGCATCACGGCGATTGTCAGAGCCGAAGATATAGAATTCAGTGGCGAACTGAGCCATTGGCAGCGTGGTTCGGCCAGCGGTAATATCAGCGCCGCCAAGTTTTGTGGTCGCTGCGGCAATCGTATCTATCACTACAACCCGGCAGAGCTGCAGAGTATCAAGCTCAAGCCCAGCAATCTGGAAGATACCCGTATCATTCAGCCGAGTGCCCATGCCTGGGTCAGTGAAAAGCAGGAGTGGTTTGTTATCCCGCCCGGAGTCAAGCAATACACCGGCCAGCCTTGAGAAAGCCCAGCCCTGAAAAAGAATTCAAAAAGCCGTTCACTGAGTGAACGGCTTTTTGATTGCGCTGCTGGACATTGCTAATCCGGCAAGCGTTTATTCCGCCAGCAGGCCGCGACTGCGCAGCAGTGGCTCAATGGCGGCTTCCTGACCACGGAATGCCCTGTAAAGCGCCATAGGATCTTCACTGCCACCGCGCTCAAGGATGTTGCTGCGGAACGCCTTGGCGGTAGCCGGGTCAAAAATACCGTTTTCCTTGAAGGCCTCAAAGGCATCGGCGCCGAGAATATCAGACCAGATATAGGAGTAATAACCGGCCGAATATCCTCCGGAGAAGATGTGGCTGAAGTAGGTGGAGCGATAGCGCGGCGCTATCTCGGGGATCAGCCCCATCTTGCTCAGCGATTGCTGCTCGAAGGCGGCCGCATCCTGAGGTTCGGTGACGCTGCTGCTGTGCCAGTCCAGATCCAGCTTGGTGGCTGCCATGTATTCCACCGTGGCGAAACCCTGGTTGAACTTGCTGGCGGCGCGGATCTTGTCTACCAGGCTCTGGGGGATCACCTCACCGGTTTGATAGTGCTTGGCAAAATGCGCCAGCACATCCGGTTGAGTCATCCAGTTTTCCATCACCTGTGACGGGAACTCCACATAGTCGCGGGGCACGGAAGTGCCGGACTGGGAACGATACTCCACCTTGGACAGCAAGGCGTGCAGCGCATGGCCGAATTCATGGAACAGGGTACCGGCTTCATCGAAGGTCAGCAGCGTCGGCTCATCGCCACTGGGGCGAGGGTAATTGAGTACGTTGACTATGATGGGCTGCTCGTTGACGCCATCAACCACCGCCTGGCGGCGATAGGCATTGGACCAGGCGCCGCCGCGTTTGCTGTCACGCACATAGTAATCGCCAAAGAAGATACCGATAACGCTGCCATCTTTATCTTTCACCTCGAAGGTGCGTACATCCGGGTGATACTTGGGCAGATCGTCACGCTCGGTGACACTGATGCCATAGAGGCGGTTGGCGGTGTAGAACACGCCCTTGAGGGTGTTTTCCAGCGAGAAGTATGGCTTGGTCTGCTGTTCGTTGAAGCTGTACTTGGCGACACGTATCTTGTCGGCATAGTACCACCAGTCCCAGGCGGCCAGTTTGAAGTCTTTGCCTTCGCTGTCGATAAGCTTTTGCATCTCGGCCTTTTCGGCTTCGGCCTGGGCCAGGGCGGCGGGCCAAATTTTATCCAGCAGGGCGTAGACATTTTCCGGAGTCTTGGCAGTACGCTCTTCCAGCACATAGTGGGCGTGGCTCGGATAGCCCAGAAGCTGGGCTCGTTTGGCTCTAAGAGCCGCCAGCTCTGCCAGCACCTTCTTGTTGTCGTGGGCGTTGTCGTTGTTACCGCGCTCGATATAACCCTTGTAGAGTTTTTCTCTCAGCTCACGATTATCGGCATAGGTCAAAAACGGGGTGACGGAGGGGCGTTGGGTGGTAAATACCCACTTGCCGGGATGGCCGCGCTTGATGGCCGCCTGGGCGGCAACGTCAATCACATCCTGCGGCAGACCGGCCAGATCGGCCTGCTTGTCTATCACAAGTTCAAAATCGTTGGTTTCTGCCAGCACATTATCGCCGAACTCCAGGCTCAGCTTGCCAATCGCTTCATTGAGCTTTCTAAGCTCCGCCTTACCGGCTTCATCCAGGTTGGCACCGCCGCGGCTGAAGCGTTTGTAGGTGTCTTCGAGCAGTTTCTGCTGCGCCGGGTTAAGTACCAGCTGATCTTTTTGCTGATAGACAGTCTTAACCCGCTGAAACAGGGCGTTGTTGAGGTAAATATCATCGCGGCTGGAAGACAACAGCGGGGATACTTCCTTGGAGATCTTCTGCAGCTCGGCAGAGGTGTCGGCGCTGGTGAGGTTATAAAACACCCCTGACACCTTGGTCAACAAGGCGCCACTGCGCTCCATGGCTTCTATGGTGTTGGCAAAGTCAGCGGCGGCCGGATTATCTATGATGGCCTGAATCTCTGCCTTGCGCTCGGCAATCCCTTGTTTGAAGGCCGGCAGGTAATGCTCGGACTTGATGCGATCAAAGGCGGGGATTTCAAGGTAAGTATTCCAGGGCTGGAAGAAAGGGTTGTCCCGGGTTTGTTCGGCCTTGGCTGCGGCTGGGTTTGTGCCTGTGCCATTTTGGAGAGCAGGCGCTTGAGTTTGGGCAGATGTGTCGCTCTGGGATACAGGCTGGTTGTCGCAGGCGCTCAGTGTCAGCGCCAATCCCAGGGCCAGAGCCACTGGAGAGAGGGTCATTCCCTTCATTGTTATTCCTCTATGCTGGTGTTTATCTCCCGTATGGCGCGGCGGGCCGCGCCGAAGCCGTCCTTAGTAACATGCCGTATTGAAAAAGGCCAATTTTGTCCTGTTTAGTTTGTAACAAAATTTAGCGAATGCAGTATCGAAACTGTATCTGTGGCACACTCTCAGGCCTTTGATAATAAAAGATAACAAAAGCTACCCTGCCATGACGATTAGAACACTTTCCCGTTTATCCCTGTCGCTGTCCCTGTGCTTGTTTGCTCCTTTTGTAAACGCAGAGAGCGGCCTTACGGCTCAGCCCTCGAGCCAGGTTTCAAGCCATATTTCAAGCGTAAGCGCTGCCCAAGGTACAGAGTCTGCATTGAGTAAAGTCTCGCCACTGTCGAAAACCTTGGCCCAGTACAGCCTTGACCGCTATGGCAGCGAGATGGAACAGAGTCTCGCCGAGTTGGTGCGCTTCAATACCGAGGCTATCCCAGGGTTGACACCCGACACCAATCCGGAATTCATCGGCTTCAAGCAGGCGCTCAAGGCCCAAGCTGAGCAGTTGGGGCTGGATTATGCCGATCACGGTTATGTGCTCTTGATAGGCCTTGGCGAAGACAGGGGCGGCGGCGCTAATAAGCTTGGCATCATTACCCACGGGGATGTGCAACCGGCCAATTCAACGCTTTGGCACCAGAGTCCCTATCAACTGGATACTCAATCGCAACCGGGCAAGCTGATAGGCCGCGGCACCGAAGATGATAAGGGGCCGATAGTCACCGCCATGTACGCCATGAAGGCGCTCAAGGACAAGTCGGTAAAACTGAATCGCCGCATTGAGCTCATGGTATATCTGGCCGAGGAGTCGGACTGGGAGCCGCTGAAAGTGTTTCTCAAGGACTATCAGGCGGGGGATATGAATATCACCATAGACGCCGAATATCCTGTAGTCACCGCCGAGAAGGGCTGGAGCCAGATAAAACTCACGATACCTGAACCCAAAGTCAAGGCGCCTAATTTCGATAAACCGCAGCTGCAGCATTTCAGCGGTGGCTCCTTTGCCAGTCAGATCCCCCAGCAGGCCTTGGCCCTGATCCGCGGAGCCGACAGCGCCATGGTCAGCCGTTTGCAACGCGCCGCAGAAGCCCAGCAGGGGATGCGCTATGATTTTACCCTGGATTTCGACAGCCTGGAGATCGCCGCCAACGGTAAATCGGCCCATTCCTCAACCCCTGAAGATGGTGTCAATGCCGTGACTCATCTGGCTGCGCTGTTGGAGTCTGAGACATTCGCGCCGAGCCAGTCGGCATTAACCTTGGCATTTATCAATGAAATGATAGGCTTGGACCTCTATGCCGAGCGCTTTGGCGAGCTGGGCTATAGCGATGATTTTATGGGGCCTATGTCGCTGGCGCCGACTGTGGTGGAGTGGGGGCAGGGGGGGACCAGCATTACGCTTAACCTAAGGCGCCCCATAGGCAAGAGCCCGGAAACCTTGGATAAACAGCTGTCCGCGGCGCTGGCCGGTTGGCAGCAATCCCACGGCGTGACTCTGGTCGATGTCAGCAGCTATTGGGGCGAGCCCAAGGTGATGGATAAGGCGCCGCATCTGCAAACCCTGCTCAATGTGTTTGCCGAGTTTACCGGTATTGCCGACCCTAAACCTGTTGCTATTGGCGGCTCCACCAACAGTAAACTGTTTCCCAATGCCCTCAGTTTTGGTCCGGCCATGCCGGGTGTCGAGTATACAGGCCACAGCGAACATGAGTTTATCACCCGCGAGCAGTTGCAGCTGAACCTTAAGATGTACACCGCTGCCATGGTGGAGTTGGCGGTAATCTAAGGAAGGTGCGAACAAGCCCCATGTGTGCTCTGCGTCGGCTTACAGGCCTAGATGCAAGGCGTGGTTCGCAGCAAATGGCCCTAGTCCTTTGCAAGAAGCACAACACAGCAGGCAGGCCTGTAAGCCACGCCCTTCGGGGCTTTCACAGCAACTGGCTCTCTGCGTTATCCGACTTCGACAGGCCCCGGCATGCCTTCAGTCAGATGCCTTGAACGCCAATTGCTGTGTAAGCCAGAGTGCCACGAGGACTTATTCGCACCTTCCCTAAAGGGATGAAGACTCGGTCTTTTGATGTTGATCTTAAGTCTCATGTGGGCTACTGAAAAATGTATTTGAAGTTAAGGCAGGTATGATTTTTGTGAACTCATCATAATTGTGAAAATATTGTTATCTATACGATGCGCATGCGTTACGCTTAAAGGACGATTTCCTCTAATTGTCAAGAGAGCATGAATGAAAACGCAATCCATGATGAGCCTTGTTTTTGGTGCTATATGTGCGAGCGCCTTGTTAACCTTCATCTTCACTATGAATGAATCGGCTAAAATTGTTCAGTTAGGTGATGCGGCGAATATTCGATATAAGTCTTATCAGGTGGCTGATGAACTGAGACAAAGTTCAGACGATCTTACACGGCTTGCCCGTACCTATGCTATTACCGGCGAAGAGAAATACGAGAAGATGTATCAGGATATTCTTGATATTCGCAATGGAGAGAAACCTCGGCCGCAGCACTACCACCAAATATATTGGGATTTAGTATTGAATTATGGTGACAAACCCAAAGCGGATGGCGAAAGTGCTGCAATTAAAGACACGATGAAGTCTTTGGGCTTTAGTGCAAAGGAGTTCGACTTCCTGGATCAGGCCCAAGCGAATTCTGATGCCTTAGTGGCGTTGGAAGTTAAGGCAATGAATGCGGTTAAAGGCATATTTTTGGATCCGACCAGTGGCAAATATAGTGTTCGGGGAGAACCAGATCTGGCGCTGGCAAGAGAACTGCTTCACAGTCCTGCTTACCATAGGGAAAAAGCCAAAATTATGGCACCAATTGACCAGTTTTTTTCGGCTCTGGATCAGCGTACTGGTGCAGACTTTATCCAGCGAATGGAGGATCTCAGAAGCGCTCTTTTCTGGTCGCAGCTACTGCTGGCTATAGTGATCTTGGTCAGTATTGTTGGTTTCGTGATGGTTAAATATAAAATTGCCAATCCAATTGTACTCGTATACGAACAATTGATGGACATTCAGAAAACGAAAGACCTAAGTAAACGGATTCAGGTTACAGCCAGTGGTGAAATTGCCCAAATAAGGGAGCAGATTAACGCTTTTATAAGTTCATTGGCAACCTCCTTGGCTGTAACAGACAGCGTTTCTAAAGAGGTTGCAAAGTTGTCGGAGGAAGCCAAGTCAGCAGTAAATGAGTCAAGAGCCAGCTCTCAAAAAGTGGCCTCTGAGTTGGATTCAAGTGCTAGTGCTATGGAAGAGATGACGACGACATTGATGCATGTCAGCGAAAATACCCAAGAGGCTGAAGCTAGAGCCGCGGAGAATGAATCCAATGTATCCTTAGGTCAGAGGACTGTACGGCAGGCACAGTCTGCAATGAGCGTGTTAGCACAGGAGTTTGCAAAAACAAAAGTAGCTATGCAACATTTGGTCACTGAAAGTGATCAGGTAAGCAATGTCCTGGAAGTTATCAAGGCTATTGCTGAGCAAACCAATTTACTGGCTTTGAATGCAGCAATCGAAGCGGCTCGCGCTGGAGAGCAGGGGCGAGGTTTTGCGGTTGTTGCCGATGAAGTACGTTCGTTGGCACAGCGTACTCAGGACTCTACAAAAGAGATTGACGACATAGTCGCTAGTTTACAACAACGGACAACCGAAGTTGGCGGTTCTGTGACTCAAGCTGCTGAATTGATGAATAAGGCCGATGAAGAGTTTGGCGGGATTATTTCAGTTTTTGAGAACATTCTTGTGAGCACTGAGGCTATTCATAATATCAATACGCAGGTGGCCTCTTCTACAGAGGAGCAGTCTCTGGTATCACGTGATTTAGCAAGCAGCATGACAGTGATTAGAGATAACTCCCGTAATACGGCAGATGTGATAGAAAGACTGCTCAATACTGCAGAATATCTGGAGAATAAGGCGGCAGAGCTCAGAATGCACGCTAAAGAATATAGCTATTAGCTGAATTGGAGATAGTATCGGGTCTTTTCAAAGCGTAAATCTCCTACTCGATAATGGTTACACCAGAGCGTAATTGTAAGTTGATAGTGCCAATGGGAGAGTCATCAGTAAATCATATCTGAATGAGTAAAGCTAAATATCTGGTTTATCAGCGCATTGCGGCACAGTTCCCAATTCACTATCCCAAGCGGCACGCGTCTGACAAAAAATGTGCGCCTGGGGAGTTAGACCCGGCTCATCATCCAGGCTGCCTGCGGGTATTTGCAGCAGGTGGCCACCTTCGACCGCTTTGGGCAGCGCCGAGCCGCAAACGGCGCAAAAATGGCGGCTGTGGCGGGTACCGGGCAGGGTAAACGCAGTAATGGCGTCCTGGCCACTGAGCCAGGTTAACTCGGCGCTGTCTGAAAACAGATTGGCACTGTGGGCCGAACCTGAATCCTTGCGGCAGCGACTGCAATGGCACAAAAAGAATTGCTGCAGCTCAGCGCTGATTTCAAAACGAACCTTGCCGCAAAGGCAACTGCCTCGATAGAGCTTCATGTTCCCTCCTTGGTGTTGATAGGTTACTCCCTTTCGAGCTCGTCCCAAAATCTTGGCTGCCCCTCCAGGCTCCCTGGCTCAAGGAATAAGCAAACGAGTTTACTCTAATGGGATGGACCGGGAAACAGCAAATCCTGTTGGCACCATAACCAGCGCGATTTTGCACCCAAAGAAGCGGCTTTGGCCTTCGGGAAATCTTCTTGTAATCTGTGACTTGCTTGGGTATGGTCGCCATAACTATCAATGAGATACAGTACAAGCTCCTGGGGTATTCAAGGATGTTTCAGCGACGAAAAGGATTGTCGGTTCCGCGGTAGCTATCGCCGATTGAATTCAAGGTTCGGCGCGCTCTCTTGTTTACTCTTTACCGGATGTTGATTCTCCAGCACATCAAACTCGTGCGCTTGGGTTATGGTGATGATTTGAGCTTATCGCTTATCCATATTTGCCGGGTTTGCAGCCCTATATCAATGACAATGATTGGCAGATTTGAATGGATTAAGGTTTTTGACAGTTTTATCAGTTCAGGAATAAAAATGGATAATTATTTTGTGTATTTCGGTGTGGCCATGGCCACCATTCTCTTGCCTGGACCGGCGGTGATGCTGACAGTCAATAACTCGATTCAACGCGGCTTGCTCAAGACCTTTGCCGGTATCTTTGGGGTCGCACTGGCTATTTTGTTTGTTGCCTTGATCTCGGCCACCAGTTTGGGGGTTGTGTTGGCCAGTTCAATACTGGCCTTTACTGTAATTAAGTTTATTGGCGCCGCTTATCTTATCTATCTTGGCCTGAAAATGTTCCGAGCCAAGGGTGGTGGCACCAGCAGCGCTCATTTACAGCAAGGCAGCGCTCGCAAGTGTTTCGCCGAAGGATTTTTAGTCTCCATCTCCAACCCCAAGGCGATCGTGTTTTTTATGTCGATATTCCCGCAGTTTATCGACCTGCAGCGGGAATACGCTCCTCAGTTTGCCTTACTCGCCGCAACCTTTAGTGGATTGGTGATCCTTATTCACACTCTGTATGCCCTGTTTGCTTCCATTGCCAAGACCAAGCTGGCTTCCGGTAAGGGAAGCTCAGTGCTGAATAAGCTAAGCGGCGGCGTCTTTGTCTGCTTCGGCATAGGCCTCGCCGCATCAAGCCGCTAGTGTCACAGGGGTTTATGGCATGAGCTTTTAAATAGGATGATCTCAAGCGGGTTGTTGGTATCTTCAACAAGCTTGCAGAATAAAAGGGATTTATGAAGAAAATCATAGTGGTATCAATTGCGCTGTTGCTGTCAGGCTGCGTAACTCAAGTCGATAAGTTTTCCTATCTGAAGCAATGGAATGATAGCTGGCAAGCATGTGATCGTCAGGGCAAGACATCGACACTCACATTCCCCGCCAGCCCTTGGTTCAACGCTCTGGCACGTGAAGACAAGATAGCAGTGTTGATTTACCTGAATGAGTTAAAAGACTATCAGTGTACTGAGGATGAAGCACTGAGACTCAAAGCGGTACTCGCCGATGCCGATATCACCACACTCAACGACTTGCTCAAAGGTTTTATCTATTTTGAGGCGCCGGACAAAGAGGCGATACAACACCTGGATCAGAGTCAGGTTGAGGCGCTGGCAAAGGCTATCGACGGGCCTTTTAACCCGCTGAAAGTGGCTGAAGATTTAGGCATGCTACAGCCCTGAGTGTTCAGGCATCACAGGCGTGGCATTTAGATATAAGAGGCAAAACCACCAAGAGCCAAGCTACAACAGGGAGGTTTTATGGCGCTTATTTATGAGGTTCAGGTTCGGGGAGCGGCCAAGGTGCTGGTACATGAAGTCAGCTCCCGCGCGGCCGCCGATCTATTGGTTTATCGAGTCGACAGCCGCGGCGCTACACACAATCAGGATAGTCTCTGGTGTCAGGTGGCGAGCCGCTCAATGGCTACGTCACTCATTCATTGGGTCAGCCATCGTGGCGCGGCCGATCTGCTGGTGTATTTTGTCAGCAGCCGCGGAGCCAGTGGTTGGCAAACTCAGCACCCGCTCAAAGGCCGTTTGTAACCCGGCTGCTTTTAAATCCACTTTTAAATCCAGGTAAAGAGGACGCCGGAAAGGTGAAAGAATGGATATTGGAAAACAGCTTTGGCTGCTCTGTGCGTTTTCATAAACCCGAGCTGGACACCAGTGGTTGGTTTGAACACTATTGCGTGACCATCTCGGGAGAGGGCATGCAGGCAAGTGTGAGGGTGGATAATCTTCCCTACGGACGGAACCCGGCGGATTTCTTTGAGGAGCTTGCCCGGCAGTGGCAGGGTTGGCAAGGCGAGCAAAGCTGGGCTGCCATAGAAGGTGAGTACAGTCTTGTGGCAACGACAGATGCCTGTGGCTATCTGGTTTTGACCGTCAGCCTTTTAGCCAAAGGTGGTTTTCCTGCCTGGAGCGCCGAGGTGAGCCTGGCGATAGAAGCCGGGCAGTTGCAGGCATTGGCTATGAACGGCAAAGATTTCTTTTATCCCGCGCCGGCCGGCCTTTGAATGCCCTTTAAAGACGTTTTACTGACAAGGATTTCCATGAGATTCGTATTTTTGCTTTGTGCCTTGCTGTCGTTGACTGTATTGGCCGAAGAGCAGCGTTTTACACTTGCGGCCGGGCTTATCGATGAAGTTGTGACAGTTCAGGTTGCTTTGCCCGAGAGTTATCGACATTCAGACAGTTTTCACTACCCCTTGCTGTTGGTACTTGATGGTTCGACTCAGTTTCATCATGTGGCATCCAGCGTCGGCTTTCTGAGCACATACGCCATAGTGCCGGAAATGATAGTGGTGGGCATAAGCACCCGCGACAGACTCAAGTACTTTACTCCCACAGAGCCGGAAGATTTCGCCGCAAGGGCGGGAAAGGCTGATGTTTATAACCGTTTTATCGCAGAGGAACTGCTGCCTACATTGGGTGAACGTTACCGTCTGGCGCCTTACCGGACGATATTTGGCCACTCTTTGGCCGGGCTTTACAGCAGTTATCAGGCGCTCGGTCCGGCATCTTCCTTCAATGCCGCGATAGCCATTAGTCCCAGCCTGTGGTGGGACGATGGTGCCTTGATTACAGATTACGACAAATACCAGACTCGCGAGCGCAAAGCGCCCATGCGCTGGTTTCTCAGTATGGCGAGTGAGCCAGGCGAGATGGCGCAGGCCTTTGACGCCATGCTGCAAAAACTGGAAACCAAGAAGCCGTCAAAGCTACAGGTTTTCAATGCCCGTTTTGCCCGAGAAACCCACGACAGCACTCCCTTGATTGGCAATGTCGAGGGGCTTAAAGCCATCTTCAGTGCCTGGAACGCGGTACCACAAGTCGATGTGATGTCGCTGCAACAACTGCTGGCGTTCTACAGGGGAAAAACTGCCGAGTATGGCTATACCTTTCCGTTGTCGGCACATCAATTCAATGTATACGGCCTAAAGGCCGCCTATGAGGGCCAAACTGCCTGGGGCGTTGCCATATTGGAGCAAGGAGTAGAGAAATTCGCTCGCTCGGAAATCCTTTGGGACAGCCTGGCAACGGCCTATACGCTTAACCAACAGCTCGATAAGGCAATGGCGGCTTCTATCAAGGCGCTGCAATTGGCCAGGCTGCATGGTTCGGTTTTTCTCGAAGAGATTATGGCTCAGAACCGGGCGCTTGAGCAAAAACTGAGTCAGCCCTAACTCAGGTCTTTTACCTACCTGGCCCGGGATTTCCCGGAGAAGATTTACACCTGTTATGAGAGGAATGCCGTGTTTCGTGGATTAAATGAGATAAAACAACATATTGAAGAAGGCAATCTGGACTATTTGCGCCAGCACATGCCGAAAGCCTGGTCCCAATATATGTTCAGGATAGAGAAAGACCCGGCCTGGCTTGAGATCATCTCTTATCTCAGAGCGAACGCCGTTATCAAGGACTATCAAATCTATTACCTTATGTATTGCCGTGTGGCGTATTATTCCGAGCCGAAGCAGTTTACGCCGCTATTTGACATCATCAGAGTCAACGGCCCGGATGGCAGCTTGGTCGAAGACGACCCTGAACATCTTTACCGGCTGTGTCACGATGTTTATCTCGGTTTTATTAGCGCGTTTATTTCAGTGGGTGGCCGCTTGGACCATAACCGGTTGTTGGCATTGGTCTTCGCAGGAGAGTCTGACGCTTACGCCATTTTTAATTTTCTACTGCCCAGATACGCCTTCTCCCATGAGGCACTGGCTACGGCGGCGGCTTGTTTGTTTTACAATGAATACCATTTGAATGGAGCCGGTGAACAGGCTTTGGCTGCCTTGCTAAGTCGGGGCATAGCGTTGGATTACTGCTTTGATGATGACAGTGAATTCGGCGAATATGCTTGCTTGGCGGCATTGATCTTCGGTCACAACCCAAAAAGGTTTAACCAGCTGTATGCCGATGGTGTCGAGCAGGCGCTTGTCGACAGTTTCGATTGGTCGTTCTTGCTTACCGAGCATGAACTGACTCTTGAGCATATTGAAGCCCTTAAGCTGTTGTCCAGCAGCGCTGCGTTACCCATAGATGAGATTGGCGAGTGCCTGTTAGAAAGAGAAGATGAAGCACTGCTGGCTGCTTTTGACTCCCTGCGCTGATGTCTTAGGCTGAAGAACTTTATCAATCACGGCGTGAATGGCCGTTGAGGCTGTGAGCAGGAAACTTTGGGTGTTGCAAGAAACTGCCGACTTTCAAGGAGCGAAAAAGTATGAATCTACTGCTGCTCAGTAATCACCAAAGCGCAACCGGCCATAAGGCGCTAGCGTTTGTTATTGAGGCTTTGGGGCTTAAAGGACAAGCGGGTGGTTACATAGGTTCAGAGCCTGACCCCGAGGGGGATTTCTACCGGGCAACACAGGCGTTTTATCAAGGCCTTGGCATAGGTCTCAACACCTACCTGGATTTTGAGCAGGGTTTTAACGACACTGTGATGCAGACGTTACTGGATAAGCCTTTAGTGCATCTCTCGGGCGGGGATACTTACCGTTTTTTGCGCGGCTTGCATAGTCGCAATCAACAGCAGGAACTCAAGAGTTATGCTGCATCCGGACATCTCCTGGTTGGTGTCAGTGCCGGTGCCATGCTGCTGACCGCCAACATAGAAACCGCGGCGCTTTGTGGTGGCAGCAATACAGTGGGCCTTGAAAACCTGAAGGCGCTTGGCTTGGCCGACCTTTTATTTGTGCCCCATGTGGTTCATTCGCAGAGCCGAGACCAATCCCATGGCCTCAGCCAAAAACAGCGTGCAAAGCAATTGGCTAAGCGGCATGGTTTGCCCGTTTATCTCTGCTCGGATGAAGACGCTCTGGCCATTATTGATGGCTATCTTCACTGTTTTGGCGCGCCGGAGCTCATCCTGCCAGAGGCTATCGCCTGAGCCCTGCAGTGCAGCAGTGCCCGTTCATCGGGATGACAAACCTCATCTATTGAGGTAGTTTGAACATTACTGATGGCTTATGCCGACAAGGCCTTAAGGAAGCAAGGCATTACCCAAGAGGAAGCAAGGATGGCAGCAGAACTGATCAAATCGTCAATGACTACAGTGCAGAATGGAGTGGCCAAAGCCGATGGCAAAATCTCCTTGACCGGCAATGAACTTAAGTTTGTGCCTTTCAATCAGCAACTGGGGCTGGGGCCCTACACACTCAAGCGTGATGATATCTGCGCGGTAGAAAAGTGTCTGGCTACTGGCGGCGGTATTTTCCCTATATCGGCAGATGCGCTGCGGGTCATTCTCAATGATGGCAAACGCTATGAGTTTATTCTGGCAGATACCTCAGAGTGGCTTACGCTGCTGTAATTTAGTGCCTCTTTCGGTAAAAACGGCATAGTCGGGAGCTGGGTATGAAAGTATTGGCAATGTCTCAAGCGCAATGGTACCTGTTGGAGCATGAAGGACAACTATATCTGGATGTGCTTTGCCGACATAATAACTGCTTTATGATCCAGCTCAATGGGCAGGAAATGGTGGAATATCGCCGTTCCGGCAATCTATTTCTCGGGCAACTGGCCCGTGATATTCAATATGCGGTACCTATCCTCAAGGGGGCTCGTTCCAGTTTCCAGGGGCGGGATCAGCGTCGTCAACTGGGAGAATTGGCCACCACAGCCGAATGTGAGTGGCTGGCGGCCAAAGAAGCTGAGCAGTGACCAGCTGAGAAACAGCCTCAAAAAAGAATTTTATAAGGAAAACCGTGCAAGCAGTATTTAAGCAAACCGAGGGCGATTACCTCGAAGCCGTTATTGAAGTGGCGGGGCAGCCGCTTACTGTGATGGATGAATTCGGTGGTGACAGCCTGACTTATGGTGAGATCATTGATATTGAGCTGAGCGTCGGTATCGCCTGTGAACAGGAGGATCAAAACACCATGTTGGCCGGCAACCCGGAGGGGTTAAGGCAGCTGCAGCATATTCAGGGATGGAGCTACCGCGCATTTGGCACCATAACCGATATTACCCAAGGTGCTGTTATAGATGTCGGCCTGTGTCGGCTGGAGGCACCTTTCGATAGCAATATTAGCGGCGAAAGCATCGCCTTCACCATTTTACGGCTCGATGCCAGGGCTGTACCAAGCTCAGACTGATACCTTAAAGCTTGTCGCCGAGAGTTTTGCGATCGAATAGATATTGCGGACAAATATCGATACTGTCTCAGCGATTCTTGGGCTCTGTGTATAGCCGGTGTGTCTCTCGGGATTGCAATCATGCTATCAAAGGCCGCATAATCGGCAACGGGCTTATCCACGCCCCATGTCATACCTAAGTGCCTGCTAAGGCTTTCAAATCAAGGTCACGGAAAACCCAAGGTTTTGTGACAGTTATTCTGATAGGAAAAGGAATTTTACCTCAATGCTTTTGCAATCTTTTATCGACCATCTGCCACCCGGCGCAGATATCAAATCAGTATCGGCGCCAACTCTTGCCAAATATCAGGACCATTTGCCCGAGTGCTTATTGGAACTGTGGCAACAACATGGCTTTGGCCACTATGGTGATGGTTTAATCCAACTTATTGATCCGGATGAATACCTGGACAATCTCTGGGGCTGGCTGATGTTGGATGAAGAGATGAGTCGCATCCCGTTCGCTATCAGCTGTTTTGGCGACATTTTTTATTATCGGCTCCTGAGCGATGAAGGGGATGAAGATATCGCCTTTATCGATCCCCACACTTCGCAGACAGATGTGCTCACCTGGAGCATGGAAGATTTCTTCAACGACTGGTGTTGTGATGATGAAGTGCAAGCCAGCTTCTTCAGGAAGAAGGATTTTCAGCAAGTCAGTGAGCAGCAAGGCAAGCTGCAGCAGAACCAGATCTACTTTTACACCACGGCACTGCGTCTCGGTGGTGAACCTGCCATTGATAAGACTCAAAGAGGCGATGCCAGGGTTCAGCTGGACTTACTACTGCAATTGGCACTTGAAGCCTAACTGCGAGAACAGGAGGAGAAATTGAATCGGGCAGCAGTCATAGTCTACTGGTTGGTCTGTTTGTACACGCTTGGCAAGCTGGTTTTGTCGGCGCACTGGGTCATGTTTATCGATTTCCCCTCCATGATTGGCGTTATTGCGCCCGCCCTGGCTTGTTGGTTTACCCCTTTGGCTGCGACAAGGCGCGCCAAATTACGGGGTGCCATCAAAGTATGCTGGTTGGCCGCCGGGCTTATGTTTATTTACGGTTTGCTGCGGGTTTTGATGCAAAGCTTAGGCGGCGCCGAAACCATCATGGCCGGTTTGGGCGTGGCCTTGTTGCCGCTGTTTTACAGCTTAATCATCAACTTATTTGCCGCGCCATATCTGTTCTTTGGTGCCGCTCGGCAAGTGGGCTCCAATCAGCCTTTGAGCACAAAGCGGCATATTGGAGAAGCGAGCCAAGCAGAGTGAGTTCTTATGTTTGCCCATCTGTTTCGAAAACGAAAGATAAGGCAATATGCCCGTAAGCTATCCAGGGATTTGCTAAAGCATTATGGCAAGAAGAGATATTACTCCAGAAATCAGCTGGAAAGGGCCTTAATCAGACAAAAGCTCAGGCGTCCTCCCAGAGCCGGTGATAGCAATGGCGGGATTTCGACCAATGAATATTATGCCTATGCCATGTACTGCTCACCGGCCGAGTTTTCCCGCATTTCGATGCAAACTTCCATCGTCCAAGGTTCCAGTGAGCCGGACTATGGGCAACTGAGAAGGGAAGCAGCGGAGGTTATCTTTGGCCGGCCACAGGATTTTTCTATCACGAGCCTGCATGATGCCAGCACAGACCATAGTGCAGCGGAAACCGCCGCTGCGGAACCGGGATGTGATTCTGGTAGTGATTAAGCTGAAAGTGAGCGAGCTGGTCGTGGGCGCTTGGCCTTTGCTTCTGCGATGACCACTCCTGGCTGACAGGAGAGCTCCGGTCAGCACTGTAAATCGGGCAAAAGGGTTAGAAGCTTATACTCAGGGAGAGGGCAATGCCGGAACTATTGATCCAGCTTGTGCTGGGTTTTGCGCTGCTGACGGGCGTTTTGGGTTGGTTTGCCTTGATGTTTGCCTCGCTTCCCGGCGCCGAGATGCGTCGCAGTTTGTCTATGCGTCTGGTGCGAGGGTTGTTTTACAGCTATCCCCTTTGGGTGTTGGTGCCGGTATATCAGCTTAAATACACCTTGGTGGCAAGTTCTGTGGATTTGCTTTGGGGGATAGTCCCAATGCTGCCTTTGTTGTTGGTCTGGTCGATATTCACCCTTCAGGGGCGGGAGCTTAAACGGCGGCAACAATCAAAAGTGGTATCAAAGCCCACGACCAAACAGGAGTAGAAGGGCAAACAAGGCTAAACCAGAGGCTGCCAATGTCCAAGTAATACCCATGCCCATTGATACCCGCAACGAGTAGCCTAACAATCAAGGAGGTTTAGATGGTGACTATCGCCGAGCTGCAAGCTTTTATTAACTATGAGCTGCCACATAGCGGCATTGTGATTGAACATCTGGGAGATAAGTCGGCCAGAGTGCGTAAGCCGATAACTCAGGCGCACCTGCGCCCCGGTGGTACTGTTTCAGGGCCGACCATGATGGAGCTGGCGGATATTGCCATCTATGTCGCCTTGCTGGGGGAAATAGGCATAGTGCCGCTGGCGGTAACCACTAACCTGAATATCAACTTCCTGCGTAAACCCAGTGCCGAGTGTGACATTGTCGCCGATTGTAGGCTGCTGAAACTGGGTAAATCACTGGCGATTGCCGAGGTGTCTGTGTTTTCGGTCGGACACAGCGACCTGGTGGCCCATGCCGTGGGCACTTATTCCATTCCGCCGGCGAGCTAGCCTCTAACACTATTCAAAAACAGTTGTTGTCCTCCGCGCTGATAGAGATGTCGCATAATGTATATTCCTCCTGAAATCAATCTATTATCACCTTTTGCTGCGGACGAGCAGCCCATGGGACCCTATCCTTCATTGGGCTTTCTGCCTCTGTTCGATGCCGAGCTCGGCAACGGTGATTACTTTGGGCTCTATTGGCCCTTGGGCCGGGAGACAGAGGCGCCGATTGTCTGTGACATGTGGCACGATGAGGCCAAGTTGGTACCGGCCTTTTCCGGCGCCGGTAAGTTTGTTGCCTGGCTCGAAGCCAACGACTGGGAGCGCGGCGATGAAGAGCCGCAAGACGCAGACTTTGCGCCAATGTTGGTTCAGAGCGCCAAGGCGTTTTTTCGTGTAGCAGAGGAGGGGCCAGCCACGCAGAACGATATTGAGGCAGGTATTATTTTACTGCAGCAGGCCTGCGAGCAACTGCCGGAAGTGGGTGACTATTGGTTTGCACTGGCATCGCAGTTGAGGCGTTTGGGGCGAAATGAACTGGCGGCTCATGCTGCTCTACGGGCGTTTCACAGTAATTGGGCCTTCGGCATCCCCTCCGATGGCGTAATGCGAATGCTCAGCCAGGTGCAGTTGCAAACTTATCTTGAAGATGATCCCTTCATCCGCCGGCTCGATGGCTTTAAGCTGGGATTCGGCGGTGAAAAGCATAACGACAACTATCCCATCATGCTGGCGGCATCCAGGGAGTATCTAGAGGCTGGCCAAGTGCTGCCTGGATTGATGCTGTATCAAAACTATGCCTATTCCATGTACTTTGAGACTCAGGCCTTTCAAGAACGCTATGGGTTTGAGCTGACCCGTTGGCAAAGCGAGTTTTCCGCCTTGTGTTTAACGCACTTAGGGGATGATCGCCGCGTGAGACTCAGTCATGAAACGGCTTTGAAGCCGTAACCCTTGGTCAAAGGGGCTTCAATAAAATTAAAAAGGCTCCCTTGGGAGCCTTTGGGCTTATCTAAGGCTAAAACTGGTAGGTGACAGAGACCCCAAAGTTACGGGGATCGACTATCGCCGCATAGCCATCCGGGTAGTTACGGGCTGCCGGAGAGCGGCTCAACACGGCTTTCTCATCAAAGGCGTTGTTGACGAAGGCGTTGAAGATCCAGTTGTCTGTCTCATAATTGAGCGACATACGTGCCAGCACATAGTCACCGGCAACTCTTTCCTCTGTGTTCTCAAAGTCACCATAGTACTCACCGACATAGTTGGCGGAGACACTGAAGGTAAGCTGATCTGTCAGCCAATACTGGGCACCGAGATTGGCGGTCATTGAGGGGGCCGAATCCAGTTCATTGCCCTTGGCAGAGGCATAACCTTCTCCAGGTTCCTTGATTTCCGAACTCAACAGCCCAAGGCCGCCGTGCAGGCGCAGATCCCGGGTCACCATGGCTGAGGCTTCAAACTCGGCACCATAGGTAATCACCTTGTCCATGTTGATAACCCGTCTGGCAGAACCTGTGGCCTGATATCCGTCGTAGTCGTTGTAGAACAGGTTGGCGCTCAGGTTGATATTACCGCCATCCAGGCTGGTTCTCAGCCCAAGTTCATAGGCGTTAACGTACTCTTCATCGTAGAAGTAGAACTCATTCTCCGGAAAGCCTATCGCCGCACCGGCGGCGTTGTAGCCACGGCGACCGCTTAAGGAGACTGTGGTCTCGGCATTGATATCGTACTGCAGCACCAGCTTGGGCAACTTGATGGTCTTGCTGTTGTCCAGGGTATCTTCTATGGGCGTTTGCGGCTGCTTCATCCAGAAATTACGCAGCTGAGATTCCCGTTCGACCCGGCCTCCGGCGGTGATCCTGAAGTCATCGGTGAAGTTATAAGTAAATTCGCCGAAAACCGCCTTGGAGTCACTATTGTCGTCGCCGCGATAAACCGAACCACCGATACTGTTGAAGTCTTGATCGCGCTTGAAATAGTAGAGGCCGATAAAGCCGCTGTAGAGTTCGCTGTTAAGGCCAAAATGCAGCTTGGTTTCAGCCGTGGTGTTGGACTCCTCCATACTCACCACTTGCTCGGTAGCAGGATCCTTGTCATAGGTATCCATCACCCAGTTGTAGTTCATTCTGGCCAGCAAGAAGTCGACCGAGAAATTGTCACTGATCCTGTAGTCCAGCTTGATGCTGCCGGTATCTGATTCAGTGTCCATGTTTCTGGGATTGATGGGCTGATACTTCCAGGGATCGTCACCACTGAAGTACTGCCGTCCCGTGTTGCCGCGCTCATGGTTTTTGGCATAGCTGAGCATGGCCTTGAGGCCGTCAATGGCTGCGGGCTCCCACAGAAGTTTGGCTCTTATTCTGTCTGTGTTGAGCTTATTCAGATCAAAGCCCGGCGGATTAGCTTCATGGATAACCGGGTTGGCGTAAGTTTCGCCATCGGTATGCTGCGCCGACAGGCGAAAGGCCAGCTCATCTTCAATCAAAGGGCCGGAGATAGCGGCGGCCGAGTCTATATATTGGCTCTCACTGCGATAACCCACACGAGCGGCACCCTGCCAGTCAAAAGTCGGATCCTTGGTCTTGATAAACATGGCGCCGCCTATGCTGTTGCGGCCATTGCTGGTGGACTGAGGACCACGGAACACTTCAATCTGCTCTATGTCCCACATGCCGGTATCGCCGGTCAAATCCGCCATAAAAGGTTCTGCCACTCCATCGGTTATGGTAGATACCCGGGTCTTGGCGCCGCCGGAAACCCCACTAAAGCCGGTGGCGGCTCCGTTACCGGAAACTCCGCGGATATTGGGCATCTGCCCGGACAGCACTACCAGGTTGGGTATTTCAGAGATGGCGTCATGCACCGACAGGTATTGCAGCGTCTTAAGCTGCTCTTCCGTGATGACAGATACAGATGAACTCACGTCTTTCAATGATTTCTCTGTCTTTTCCCCCAAAACGACAATTTTTTCGATTGATTGATTTCCGCGCTCGACAGCATCGTCGGCAAAGGCCGGTGATGCCAGCATAGCGAGCAGCAGGGCGTTGAGCTTAAACTTGTAGCTAGGCATGAGTATCTGTCCTGATTAACAAATGAAGCGATTGAGAAAATAAGCTTTAAGTGGGGGGCAAATTTATATTGTTACAAATGTGAGTGCAAGTGATAACTGTTATCATTTAATAAATTGTGATCGAATGCAGGGAAATCTTTTATAAAAGGGACAAATTGGATACACGAAATGAGTGGCCGCAGACGTTGGAATAGATGGGGCAAGTATCTGAGCGCTCACAAGGTGAGTTGTCAGAGTTAAGTTTGCTCTTTGAGGGAAGATACGAACAAAAGGCTTGCCGTCGCTTTGATAAACTGGCCTTTACAATTAACCGGGCGCAGTTGAAGTTTACGGCTACTTGAAAGCCACACTCCGGATAAGTGAGCATGGCTTACCTGAGGGGTTATAGTCGTTTGGCGCCCGAACTCCATTTCGGGGCAGGCCCAAGGAAAACAGACAGTTATTAAACCGTCTGCTCGGTCTTGGGCGCGCGTTTGTGCCGTTTATGCCTTGATTGTTTATCATTGGGAGGCCGATTCTTTGACGGTTTTCCCATTGGTCTGTTGGGTGAATGTGTCGCTTTTTTGCCTGTAGCTTGTCTTGGGCTTTTGCCGTCGGCATCCGGTTTTCTTCGTAATCGGCAATGTTTGGGAATTCTGGCTATCACTTCGGCAAACAGGTTTCTGTATTTCCCGGCGGCGCCAGGGCGACTCAGAAACTCGAGATCGCCGAAGAAGAGCAGGCTTTGCTTGGCGCGGGAGCAGGCCACATTGAGTCGTTTCCAGTCGAGAATAAAGCGCAGGTTGCCCCGGGTTCGCACTGTGGAATAACAGACTATCTCATCTTCGCTGCCTTGAAAGCTGTCCACTGTATTGATGCGGATATTGAACTGACCCAGGCGATATTCCCCACTTGCCGCGGGCGATGATAACTCGCTCATCAGGGCACGGAACAGTCGTTTTTGGGCGCCATAGGGGGTGATGACGGCGATGCCCAGAGGCGTGGCAGGCTGATGAGTCACCCGGCTCTCAGTGGTGCTTTCCTGGAGATTATTTTTGTCTGCCAGATTCTTGATAAAGGTGACTATCGCCTCGGCTTCTTCGCGATTGTACTTACTGGTGCCTTCTTGTTGCTGTTGACCGGCGACATCTTTCCAAATCAAGGTGTGCGGCAGGACGAAGTCTTGTTCATTCAGTTGTCGGCCGTTGAACAGTTGTCGCTCACCGTCCGGGCTGTAAAAGAGCTCGGCGACCAGATCGCCTATCTTTTCCGGCATTCTGAACTGTTCAGCCAAAAAGCTTTTGCTTGTGGGCGGCAATTGTTCATAGAGGCCTTCAAAGAAACTGGTTTCCAGGAAACATTCGTTCAAAAAGGGTAATTCGTCATTGGCTTCATCTGTTTGCAGTAGCGGCGCAACGCTGGGAGGCAGTTGGAAATGATCGCCAATCAGTATCACCTTGCGGGCTCTGAGCAGAGGGATCATGAGTTCGGGTACCGTGGAGCGACCGGCTTCATCAATGATCACGAGGTCGAACCTGAGCTGATCTATGCTTTGACGTCTGGAAGCCAGTCCAACGCAAGTCGCGCCAACTAGATTATGATCTGCCAGTAACATCCAGTTGAGCTCTTTATCAAGCCTTTGTTGTTCCTGCTCTGTGCCCAAAACGCCGTAAAGCCAACGGTGAGCCAGCTCAGGCAAAGGTTCGGCTTCGGTTGTACAGGCCAGGGCACTGCGGCGACTTCGCTGTTCAAAGTCATTCAGTTTTTGTTTAATGGTGTAGTCGCCGAGTTTGCCACTGACCTTGTCATCGGCCCCAATTCTCAATAGCCGTACCTCTTGCTGCTCCAGCAAGGCTTGGTGTAAATCAATAAAGCGTGCCAGGGCGTTGTCCACCGCCGCATGTTGCTGCGATACCAATAATACCCGGGTCTCTGGACTATGGTGGAAAATCTGGTGCAGCATCTCCACTATGCAGGTGGTCTTGGCGGTACCGGGTGGCCCCTGGATCAGAGCAAGATACTGCTCACTGAGTGCTGTGCGGATAACCTGCTTCTGGCGTTCGGTCAGTTGGGTATTTTGCCAGCAAAGATCTGCGCGCAATCTGTGTTGCCAGAATGGATCCTGTTGCGGCGTATAGCTGCCCGGTGCCAGAAGTATCTGCTTTAGCCTGGGCTCGACCAAGGCATCGTTACGAAATGCATCCAAAGCCGCTTGTTGTCGCTGAAGCGCATCGTCAAACAGCTTGAGACTGAGCCGCAGGCATGTTTTTGTTGAACCGACCTGAGTGGATTGCAGCTCTTGTGCCCATTTTTGCGGCAACCTCAGCTGCATACTACCGGAATCGATAGTCACTTCGAGGCGGTTTTGTTGCCGGGCGGGAAGGGGATTGAGCCAGACAAATTCGCCTGCGGCGGTTTCGCCCCAGTATTCGAGGGTGCAACGAGGCGAAAAACCACTGCTTTGCTGCGCTTTGAACCCGGCTTTGAAATCCGCCAGCAGCTGGTGCTGACTGCCATCGACGATAAAGTGCAGCAGTAAGTCCTGCTCTTGCTCCTGCAGCTTGTCGGCCCGTCCCACTAAGGTGATATCCAACTGCGCCTGCTGATAATCGAGCACGCTTTGCCACTGACACAGCATTTTCAGTTGCGCCATCCGCGTCTGGCTGTCGGCTTCACTGCTGCTCAAGTGGTTGATAAAGGCGACAAGGGCACTGATACCATCCGGATTGGCCAGCACACTGGACTCAAGAGCACTGTCTGCCGGGATCAACATAAAGGGCAGCTCATACCCCTGACCTCTGTCTTCAAAGTCTTCGACATCGCTGACCCGCAAACAGGCTTGCTTGGTATCAATTTGGCAGTTCAGCGCCAGAGTGTGGCGGGCCAGTCGCAAGTCACCGCTGTGCTGTTCCATATCGGAATGGAGCAAGCGCCAGGGCGTTGGATCATCCGCCCGCAGCGCCATGAGCTCCTGCTCAGAAAATAGCTCTGAAGGCAGGTAAAGATAGAGTGAGCCTTCATCTGTGCCGCCGAGTTCGGCCGTGTCCAGCATATTGAGTTGAATTCTTCCCCGGGATTGCTGCTGGCCAGGGCTGGCGTCCAGCGTCAGGTTGTAAAGCTCTGGCCAGGCTTGTATCTGTTGGCCCGGTAGCAGTTCCAACATGGGGTTGGGGGTCATCTGCCTTGGCAGAAAGGCGGATATGGCCTTGCCTTGAGTATGGGCCAGATAACCTTTGGCTACCCGGCGTTCAATTTCGAATGCCATTGGCCTGGCAGACATTATCGCCTCTACCCAGGCGACACCTCTGGCGACACAGGCATAGAATAACCGGGTGCCATTCTTGCCGCTGCGTTGGTGAGTTATTTGCAGCGGAATGGCTTGTGGATCGTCATAGCTGAAAAACAGCTTGCGCTGCAGGTCGTTGCTCCAGCCCTGCAAGCCCAGGTTATTGCCAAGATGCAGCCTGCTGTTGAAGGGCAGGTCTGTATCCAGTTCATCTTGCTCTACCAGCACCACTTTCCCGACATAGAGCCATTCTGCGGGTAAGGTCGGGCTCGGTGGCGTAAGCTCATCCAGGTGTTTTTTGAGTTCAGATACCGAAGGCTCGGTGTCGAGCGTATCCCGCACGGCTTTGAGTTGTGCCAGATACCAGTCGAGATAGTCTTTGTAGGCAACCAGGCGGCTGCGGGCATCTTCTACCTGACAATAACTTTGCTGCAGCGCCCGGCGCCGATAGGGGCTCAGCCCCTCATCATTGAGCTCTGTGGCTATTTGCTCGGGTAACAGTTGGAGTTCGGCGTCTATCAGGCTGACTTTATTCAGCAGCTCATGATATTGAGCTTCCATTTTGGAGAAGAGTTGCTGCAACGATTGACTCAACTGTAGAGCTTGCTGCCTGTCGTGCTCTGCCGCCATGCGGCTATAACGCCGATTGAGAGCGTCTATGTCTCCGCGCAACTCGTCGTGGCGCTGATGCTCTTTAGCTGTGGCTCTATCGAACAACCAAGCGGTCGCAGTTGCTGTGACAGTAACCCCTATGCCTATGATGATGGCTGGCAGCACTCAATAAACTCCTGGATTAAAGGTTTGGCAATTTATGCAACAGTTGCAGCAGCTGATATTCTTCATCGCTGGCTTCACCCAAACTCACCTTACGGCGCAAAATCTCAATCGTTTGCTCGCGACTTTGATGATTCTGTTGCCAGCGTTGATGGGCCTGTTCATTGAGTTGATGTTCATTGTCGGCCTTGAGCCTGTCGAGGGCGATTTCCTGACAGCGCTCCTGATGTTTGAGTTGCGCCTGACGTAATTCGTTGTCGGACAGCTCTATCTCTTTTAACGCTTCGGCTTTTACTCTTTCAGTTTCCGCTCTGGCAGTTTCCAGTTGGTTGTAACTCTGATAAGCACTGACCGCCTCTTTGGCTAGTGCAACGACTTCTGCGCCGCTTAGCTCCGGGGTTTTGCTTTGTGGTTTGGCCGGGGACTTGGTGCCAATTCGGCTGGGAGTTTTCATTTGTGTATGCCCTCTGAACTTCAATAGCCTTGATTTAGGTGAATTAGGGTTGACGATAATGAATCGCAAATCTTTAACTAAGCTTGGTGTTACTCAAAAGCGCTGACCAAGCACAAGAGTTGTGCCTTCATTAACTCATCGGTCAGTCTGCTGAGTCGTCTGAGCTCTGGGCACTCACGGCGAGCGGTACTTCTCAGATGCTGCAACTGTCCAAGAAATAGCTCCAGACTCTGGCGGCGACTCTGTAGTTCTGCGACAAGTTGAGTCGTCAGGTGATTGTCGTGCTGTAATCTGTGTTGCAGCAGTGTCATGCGCTCCTCGGCCTCCATTTGCCAGAGCGTTTGCTCCAGTGCCATCTGTTTGCTGAGGTTTTTGAGTTGATGCTGCAACGTACGTTTTTGTGCTTGCAACTGCTCGGTGACTTCTTTGGCACGCTGCAGCTTAAAATAGGAGTTGAGGCAGTCAAGTACCGAAATGGCGGCATCGACCCACACCAATACAGGGTTAACCCCTTTGGCGCCGCGCATCAGTTGGTAACCTATTCGGCCAGCCTGGTAGAGCCTCGCCTGCCGGGCACTGCCAATTTCCAGGGTCTTACTGGCAAACAGTGAAACAGTTTTCATTGGTTTGGCTCCAACGAGGTTTCAAATTGTGCCTTGAGTGCCGCCATCAGCTGCGGCTTGTCGAGTCGCAGTGGGCGCAGGCTCTGGTTCAGCGTGATGTGACGACTAATGCCGGTATCAAGGGGCTCATCTTTCGTGCCGATGACCTGCAACAGTTCGCTTATGGGCTTTTCAGCGCTCTTGGGCCAACTAGCGTTGCCTTCAACTCGCTCGCTGGTGTTGATAATGGCGCCGCTCAACTGGCACAAGTGGAGTCGACTGGGAGGGGGACTTGCCAGTGTTGAATCGAGCAGGGGCGGCACAGTGTAATTAGCTTGATATTCGAGTGTCGGGGCTTTTAATAGCAGTGTGCCGCGTTTTTCCGAAGTTAATGATGTTTCGCTATCAAGCTCGACCCAGGCATAACGAAGCTCTGTTTCATCGCCGATAATCTCAAGCAGTGGCTGCCAGGCAGTACGCTGCTCCTGGAGCATTCTGTGATACTTGGTCGGACAAAGCTGTTGCATCAGCTCTGTTAGCTCCCCTTGATTTTCCAGGCTGGAGGCCAATCGGCGGTTCAGTCTTTGCTGTTGCAGCACCGTCTGAATATTCCAGTCTGTTTCGTACTCTCTCAAGGTCATCCAGGGTTCGGAGGGGTTATTTTTCAATAATAGTTGTTCATCGTGGCACCAAACGGGATTGAGTTGCGGATCCATCACATCAAGCCACAGCACAAAGCTCAGCTCGGTCAGCTCACAAGCCAGCGCCATCTGACTCCCTTGTGGGGTCAATTGGCGCAGATCATCTTCCAGCCAGCCGAGCGCACATAAACGTTCGAGTAGTGGCGTCAGTTGTGAGCTTGTCAGTGCCGTAACTTGCTGGATCTGTTCCTGGGTTACACCGTATAAGGTAAAAGATTGCAGCAAAAAACGTGAGACCTTACCCAGGATATCCAACTGTTGATGACGAAAGCTCAACCGATAACGACGCATGGGCAGAAGAATATTCAAAGGGGCTGGAAGGCTATTTGTATGGGCCACTGTTGGATCTTACTTATCTGTTTGAGCTGGAGGTTTATGTCATGAGAGACGGCGCAAACCTTAACACGAAAGTTGAAATAAAAAACCAGATATTGAGTGTTTTTTTGAAAAAATATTAATATATGCAACAGCTTGCATAAAATTGATTCAATATGATTTCAAAGCTTGTCAGCGAGTGTGTTATTGCGCCGGCTTTGGATCTGCAGCGACAAGAGTTGCCAATGAGGCGTCAGGTAACGGGCGAACATTCTTTGTGCCAGGCGCTGCTTCAATCTTTGCCAAAGGCCGGGAGGAGTAGTGAACTGCAACATAATACTCTCCTTGAGCCACTGCTCATCGAAACCGGCCCATTCGCCACAGACATCGAATAGATTGGGGCCGCACACAGGGGCAACTTCGCGGTAGAGAATATGCTCCAGTTCCGGCAGGGAATAGGGTGAAAGTGCACATACTCGGGTGATGCCGGGGTAGTGCAGGGCGACATCTGTATCAAGAAACAAGTCCGACAGTGCGCTCCATACCGCCTGGCGGGTGTGGAGCGTTTCTGCGTCTTCAAGCATGATCTGTGCGGGGGATTCAGCCATAGGGTCCTTCCTTTGGGGCTGCAGTCTGTGCCGTGAGGTTAACCAAAGCGGCAATCGACATCAAGTGTTGGCTGCCTGTGGTTCGCGGCGCCAACCCAGACTCATGGCGAGGAGCAAAGCCATCAGCGCCAGCAAGGCCCCGGCCAACGGAAGCTCTTTCAGTCCTGTGCCCAATGCCAGCAGAGTCCCGGCAATCCAGGCACCGAGGGCATTCCCCAGATTAAAGGCACTTTGGTTAAAGGTTGACGCTAACAAAGGCGCCTTGGCGGCACTCTTGACCACTAACATCTGCAGCATGGGGCAAAGCGCAAAGCCGACAACTGACCACAGCATCAGCAGCGGCACGGTTAACAGCAAGCTGCCGAGGCAAAAATGCAACAGGGTTAGAATGCCAATCAACGCCAGACTCAGGAATGTGAGCGAGGGCAGAAGTTTTCTGTCGCCGAGAAAGCCGCCAAGCAAACTGCCAAGAGACAATCCCAACCCCAAGGCAAACAGTACCAAAGTGATCTCCTTGGGAGAGGCGCCGCTAACTTGTCCCAAGGTTGGGGCAATATAAGTGAAAACACTGAAGAGGCTGGCGTTGGCCACCACGGATAAGGCCAGGCCGCTGAGGACTTTGCGGTTCTTTAGTACCTTGAGTTCATCTTTAAACCTTACCGTTTGCTGAACCAGATTGGCTGGCAGGTAAAACCACAACGCAACGAGTGCCAACAATCCTATTGCGGCAACTCCCCAAAAGGCGCTGCGCCAACCCAGTGCCTGACCTATGGCTGTACCCAGGGGCACTCCCAGGATATTGGCCAGGGTAACGCCCATAAAGACCAACGCAATGGCTTGGGTCCGTTTTTCCGGCCGGGACAAATCGGCAGCCACTATGGAAGCCAAACCAAAGAACGTGCCATGACATAAAGCGCTCAGTACGCGGGCCAGCATCAAGGTTTCATAGCCATTGACCAAGGCGCAGCAAAGGTTACCGCCAATAAACAGCAACATAAGCCCGAGTAGGGTGCGCTTGCGTGGGATCCGGGCAGTAGCCATCGCCAGTACAGGGCCACCGAATACTACGCCAAGGGCGTAGAAGGTCACCAACAGGCCGGCCTGAGGCAAGCTGACATTGAGTGACCCGGCGACTTCGGGCATTAAACCCATAATGATAAATTCGCTGGTTCCGATGGCGAAACTGGCGAGAGTTAACGCAAGAATAGCCAGTGGCATCTTGACTCCTGTGGATAGTGGCAAGCGACGAAAGATAGTGCTGCAGTCATAGTTCAGAAATAATTCAGCAAATGCGATTTTACGACCCGTCTGTGCTGCCACGCTCATGAAAACTTGTTATGGGGCTATGCCATGCGGGAATTGAAGGGTGGGGGCACCTTTGAAGCGACACAAGCGGGCTGCGCTTATGTCAGGGCCGGGGAATATTTTGATAAGGGTTAAAGCGATAAAAAAGGACCAGCATTGAGCCAGTCCTTATTAAAGGGGTTAACGGGTTATTTACGCACCCACTTGCCGGAAGCATCCTGCACTATATGACCTTTGTCGGCGGCAGCAATCGCCTTGGCGCCGGCGAGTTTGGCAACATCATCCACGGAAATCCCGTTTTGACGGGCGATTTTTTCATAATGTGCCCGACGTTTGGCATTGATATCCTTAACCAGTGCCGTCACCTCGGCGCTGGATTTGACCACACCCAAATAGCCGTTTTGCTGTTCACCCACCAACCCTTGGCTCTTGGCGTCCTGCAAACCTATGGCAAAGACGCAGAAACTCATCAACAGGGCGGCAGTCAGGGTCATCAACTTGGTTTTCATCTGTGTTTTCCTTTCGCGAATTCTGGCACCTTAGAAGAGTTCATCATTGGTCAGCAGCTGATCCAACTCTTTATCGACCTTAATGCGAATTTCATGTTCGATTTTCACATTCAGGTTGATAACGATTGGCTTATCCGGTGGCTCAATCTTGACCGTTGGGGTACAACCTGATGCCAGCAGCAAGGCTGCAGCCAGCGGCAGCAGAAATTTAATCTGTTTCACATTCATGTCCTTTTGTGTCCTCACTGCATGGAAGCTTCAATTTGGGTTTGAAGCTTGTCACCTATGGTCAGACTCCTGAGGAGCTGCAGCATGTTCTCCTCATGAGAGTAGTTCAAGTGGATAGGGCGTTCAATCCCCTCGGCCTTACCTTTTACTTCAACCTTGAGCCAGGCCTCACCATCCGGTGCCATATCGTAAGTGCTGGCCAGGGTAGAATATTGCAAGTGTTCGAGGGTGGAAAAGGCAAAGTCCAGATAGGGTTGCCCAGCGCGCATTTGGGCGACAGCCGGATTATTGCCGACCTTGATAAGTCCGCCTGGGGCACGGGCCGCCAGGCGGCCGCCTTTGACCGACACCTGGCCGTCGGTAATAAATACCGGCAAGACACCATCGAAAATACCGTCGGCGTAGATGCCTTCCTGAGGCTGGATGGCCAACAGTTCTTCCAGGCTCAGGCCCTGCAACACCAAATAGGCATTGGATGGCGCGTTGAGCCGCAAGCGGAAGCTGGGCAGCAGCATTTGTCCCTTGAGTAACTCGCCTTGGCCGCGCACCTGGATATCGGCATCCCGAAACCCGGGCAACAGCTTGGCTTGAGTGCTTTGGTTGCTGTCGAGTTCAGGGGTCAGGCTGAGCTGGCCTTCTAAACCCAGGTTGGTCAACAGCACTCCGGGGTTGAAGGCCTGTACCGAAGCCTTGAGCTGCTGACAGTTGAGCTCGGCCTCTGCCGGCGCCTTGGCTTCCTTGTCAAGGGTCAAACGGCACAATGCCGACAGGTTGGCGCCTTCAAATGGTAACTGACTGATACTGCCAGAGAGATCCGACAGCAGCGGGTTGAAATCCAGTTGCAATTGCAATGCTCGTCCAAGCCCTTCGAGCTTGAGGTCGGCAATCATATGGGTCTCGCCCCTGAGTACCAACTCAGGAGGCAAGGGCAGGTTCTTGGCCGCCAGCGCCTTGATATCTGCGAGATCCGTATCCAGGGTCCAGCGACTGTTCAAGCGGTAGCCAAGCGGATCTTTGGCCCGCTTGGGCCAGATGGGCATAAAGTCGTGGCGGCTGTGAAGCGGGATATTATCCAGTTGCCAGTTTTCTTCACTGATAAGACGGTTATCCTGCCAGTCAATGGTTTGGCTGAAGCTGCCATAGCCCAGATTGAGCAGGGTTTCGGTGCGAGGTCCGAGCTTGGTATGCCGGGTTTGGCTTAAGTTGAGCCCATCGAAGGCCAGATTCAGACGACTGGCAAAACGCTCATCCAAGAGTTGGCTCAAGAGTGGCAGATGCCGTTTTTGATTAAGGCTGGCATCCAGGGTTCGACTGAGCCCAGGGCTCAGGAGTGAGGTTTGGGCAATCGACAGTGCCAGCGGCCCGCTTTTAGCCTGCAATTCACCCAACTGGCTGCTGACCGCGGGCAAAGACAGCTTAAGTTTACCTTGGTTGAAGCTGCCACTGAGAGGGGCCAGCAGTGACAACTTAAAGCCCGAGAGTTGGATACTTTTATCCTCTATACCGGCTTGAATGGCGCCAGTGCTGAACCCGGGATTGGCCGCGAGGCTAAAGTCCAGTTGTTGCCCTTCGCTTGTCGGCTCCAGTGCCAGCTTACCGCTAAGCGCCATTGATGCGCCCTCATTGAGTTGCAATTCAGCTGCAGCCGACTGCCAGCGAAAACCGCTCGGCAGGGAGGCTTCAAGGCGCCAGTCTGTGCGTGCTTGTTCCAGTGGCAACTGCTCAAGGCTGAGTTGCAGCCCCTGAATGGCCTGTTGCAGCGCCAGTTCGAGTCGCTGCTCGGCCGACAAGGGCTTTGAGTTTGAGGAGTTTGGTGAGCTTGAGCCTGATGAGCCAGAGCTTGATAAACCAGAGCTTGAGAAGTCAGATCTTGATAAGCCAAAGCCCGGCGAATTTAACCCTTGAGGCTTGGCGCTTTGCGGCAAAGAAACAGAAGTGTCTTGCTGTGCTCTTGCGGCCTTTGGCAGTTGCAATTGCAGGTTTTCAAAGGACAGCTGCAAACTCGGCCGCTCGCCATTACTGAGCGCTGCCGGGCTCAATTCCGCAACACTTCGCCCATTAATTGGCGCACCGAACGACGCTTGCTGCTTCTCTGTCATCAGGGCGGGCAGTAACGGCCGCACTGTCAGACTCAGCAGCGATACCCGCATGGATGTCTCATTGCCCGTTGCCGCATTGTTCTTTGTATCAGTGACCTTGGCGGGTTTGAGCTCGGCGCCGAGGCCCTGATCAAGCGCCAGCTCAATTGCGGCGATAAGGGGTTTTACTTGTTTTTTTTCAGCTGACTCTTGCGCCAAGACTTGCTGCAGCTGCGCCAGTTGTGACTCGAGTTCCGCTGCCTTGGCTGCTGATGCTTGCGCGGGTGTTGCTGCGAGCAAGGCAAGCAGTGCTTGGCGCTGAGCCGGAGTGGTTGAAAGCGTGAGTCTCAGCGGCGCCAGCTCAAAAAACTGCTCGCTGGTGGAGCCCGAAAAGCGAAAGCGCAACCCTGCGCCATCACTATCCTTAACCTCAGCCTTGGCATTTGCACTGGCCTTGGGATTGGCATTGAAACTGGCAGCAACGTTGGAACTTGGGCACAGAGGGCTATCGGTCAATGAATTGTGTGCCTTAGCTTCCAGAGGCAGCGGCGTTATTTTAAGCGCCACTTGCTCGAGTCCCGGCATGGCAATAGTCGGCGTTGACCAGCAATGGCGCGAGTCTATGTTGCCTTGGGTCAAATCCAGAGTCAGTTGCGAGAAGAGATCTCCGCCAAGGCTCGGCATCAGCTCGGCATTCACTATTTCATCAAGTTTAAAGGCGCTGATGAGGGGCGCTGCGGCCGGGTCCTGCTCAACACTTGCCAGCGCCTGTTGCAGCGCTTTGAGATGCAGTTGACTGGTCAGTCGCCAGGCGGGGGCACCGTTGGTGAGTTTGGCTTTCAAGTCGGCGGTTAATGCCAGCAGCGGCGTCTCTTGTCTTGTTTGAGTTCCTGAGTGAGCCTCTTGTTGCCCTCCTTGTAACCGGGTGGCCAGCTCAGTAACCAGTTGCCCGGAAGGGCTGAGCTGCAACTTTTGCAGCACCAGAATAAAGCTTGGGGTTTTACCTGCCTTATCCAAGGTCAGCGACGTACTGGGTGTATCGGATACGCCGGCTTCGGGCAACAGGCTTATTCGGGTCGGCCCCAGGGCTATTTCGGGCACAGAGTTTAAGTCCAGCGCCAGACTCTGACCGCCATCATCACCGCCGGGCAAGAGTAGCTCAGGCGTCAAACTAAAACCGGCGTCTTGATAGCTGACTTTTTGAAGTTGCGCCATCAACCAGTCGATGGAGCCAGGGGGCGGCGTCGATGCTTCGCCTGTCAGCAATTGCCAAATCCGTTTTGCGCTGACAGGCGATTTGAGCTGGAGCCTGAGTTGATGAAACTCAAGCTCGCTGCCCCGGTAATCAAGCTTGAGATAATCGAAGCTCAGTCTGTCCCAGCCTTCAGGCGCCAGGCGCAACTCGTCGATACGAATATCTTGCGCAGCCAGGTATTGATTAATATGCGGCAACAGCCACTGCGGCCTTTCATACAGGGACCAAGCCAGCCCCATCAGCAGGGCACCCGGAAGCAGCACCAGCAGAAGCAACAGGCCAACAGCCCATACCGTCAGGCGTTTCTTGCTTGGGAGTCGATACCTCATTGGTGTTTCCCGGCCTTGGCCGCTCACTCCTGCCAGCGGATTTCTGTGGTCAGAGTGTGGCTCTGTTTGGGGCCTAGCACCAGTTTATCTTCCAGCACATTGGCGGCTTCCAGGCAGACCATGGACAGGTAATCCTGCTCTTGGAAACGGGCCAGCCGCTTGGACTTGTCTATCCAGGGATTCCAAAGCACCGCCGAGTGGCTCTGCTCACGGCTGACAAGAATAGTGCCGTTGGGGGTATGCAGCTTTTGCAGCTCGGACAAGCCGGTGTAAACCCGGTCGGTTTCGCGCTCAAAGCGCACTTCGTCCTCGACTTGTGCATACGGGCCTTCACCAAACTCGATATATTGGCTGCCGGTAAAGCCTGTGGCGCGCAGCTGGTGGATATCGCCGATGGGGAAATAAGTGTGCAGTGCCTGGGTCAGCGTCACGCTCTGCTCACCCAGGTTGCGGTTAATCAGGCTGACCCTGAGGCTGTCGCTGAGGACAAAGTCCAGCCGCACCTCGGTATCGTGGGGCCAGTAACCTTTGTCCTCGTCGCTGAGTTTAAGGACAAAGCTCAGCTCTACCCGTTCATTACTGATATGAGTTCGCTCAAGTTGCCACAGCCGGGTGCGGGCAAAGCCATGCTGGGGCCAGCCCTCATTGGCATGCATGCCAAACCAGGGCCAGCAGACGGGAATACCGCCGCGAATACCACTGCCCGGCAGATAGTCATCGGCAGGAGAAACCCACAGCAGCGGCGCCTTGCCCTTGGGCACAAAGCTATCTATCTGGGCACCCTGTAAAAAAATACGGCCGTAGCAGAGTGGGGTGTCGATTTCGATATAGTCCAGACCATTGGGGTGTTTGCGGGTGTTGACGCTGGCCATGCAGGATTCCTTTAGCGGGCGAACAGGATAATGCCCCTAGCTTACAAAGTTTTACAGCCCGAGATAAGGGGCTGTTCAAGCGAATTTACGCAGAGCGCTGTTCTTGTATTCAAAAAAAGTGATATAAAACTGGTCAGAGGTGCTGAGTTTTTACTCAGAATTGGCTAAGGTGAGACATCAATCACAGGGAAAAGGAAATAAGCATATGGCAAGTTATCAGCCGCCGATGCGGGATTACCGCTTTATTCTTGAACAGTTACTGGATATTTATCAGCAGCCAAAGCTGCAGGGGTTCGATGAAATCGACCCTGAGTTGGTCAATGCCATTCTCGAAGGCATGGCCGATTTCAGCACTGGGGTGATGCTGCCGCTCAACAGTGTCGGCGATCTGCAGGGCTGTCGTCTGGAAGCCGATGGGGTGAAAACCGCCGAGGGCTTTATCGATGCCTACCGCCAGTATGTGGATAACGGCTGGCCGACGCTGACCTGTGATCCCGAGTTCGGCGGCCAGGGCCTGCCCGAAGTGGTGGGTATCTTTGCCACCGAAATGCAGACCTCCTCCAACATGGCCTTTGCCATGTATCCCGGGCTGACCCACGGTGCATACAGCGCCATCTTTGCCCATGGCTCCGAGGCGCTGAAGGCCAAATATCTGCCCAAACTGGTGAGCGGCGAGTGGACCGGCACCATGAATCTGACCGAATCCCATGCCGGTACCGATCTGGCGCTGCTGCGCACCAAGGCCGAGCCCAGCACTGACGGCTGCTATCTTGTCAGCGGTGAGAAAATCTTTATCTCCAGTGGCGATCACGATCTGGCCGAAAACATAGTGCACCTGGTCTTGGCCAGGTTGCCCGATGCCCCGGCCGGGGTGAAGGGGATCAGTTTGTTCGCCGTGCCCAAATACTGGGTCAAGGAAGATGGCAGCCTGGGTGAGGCCAACAATGTCAAGGCCAGCGGCCTCGAGCATAAGATGGGCATTCACGGCAATTCCACTTGTGTGATGCTGTTCGACGGCGCCAAAGGCGAGTTGGTGGGCGAACCCCATCAAGGACTCAGAGCCATGTTCACCATGATGAATCAGGCGCGCATGGGCGTTGGGGTTCAGGGGCTGGGCGTCTCTGAAATCGCTTACCAGAACGCGCTGGCCTACGCCAGAGAGCGGGTTCAGGGGAGGGCACTGTCCGGCACCAAGGCGCCGGAGCAAAATGCCGATCCTATTCTGGTACACGGCGATGTACGGCGGATGCTGTTGTCGCAAAAAGTCTTCAATGAGGGCGCCCGCGCCCTTATCGGCCAGCAGGCGCTGTGGCTTGATGAAGCCGAGCGGCATCAGGATGCCGAGCAAAAGGCCAGAGCCAAAGCGTTGGCGGCGTTGTTTACCCCTGTGGTCAAGGGCTTTATCACAGATAGAGGCTTCAGCGCCTGTGTCGATGCCCAGCAGGTGTTTGGCGGCCATGGTTATATCCATGAGTGGGGGATGGAGCAGTTTGTCCGTGATGCCCGTATCGCGATGATTTATGAAGGCACCAATGGCGTGCAGGCGCTGGATCTGGTGGGGCGTAAGCTGATGGGTGACAAGGGTGCGGCGCTGAAACTCTGGGCCGCAGAGGTGGAGGCCTTTATTGAAGGCGCCAAACCCAAGGCCGCTCAAGATCCCCGGCTTGCCAAAGTGCTCGAAGGTTTGGGCCAGGCGGCAACGGATCTGCAGCGCGGTACCCAGAGCCTGATGGAGTTGGCGATGAAGAATCCCGACAACCTGGGCGCGGCCTCCATGCCTTATATGCAGCTGTTTGGCACAGCTGCGCTGGCGTGGATCTGGGCGCGGATGGCCGAGCTGGCGCTCGATGGGCTGGCAGATGATGCCGACGGTTTCTATGCCGGCAAACTGGCCTCGGCGGGTTTCTTTATGGACTACTATGTCAGCAGCGCCAGTGGCTATCGGCGTCAAATCGCCGCGGCCAGTGAATCCATCATGGCCTTCGACGACAGTTACTTCGGCTAAGCTTCAATACCAAAGGGTCGGTGCAACCGGCCCTTTTTTGTGGTACACCAATAGCTTCCAAGCCAATCGGTTCGTCAGTATGGAGTGACAAGATGGATCTGAATTACGACAACAACAATATTTTCGCCCGCATTCTTCGCGGCGAGTTGCCCTGTATCAAACTCTATGAAGATGAGCATACTCTGTCTTTCATGGATATCATGCCGCAAACCAAGGGCCACTTATTGGTGTTGCCCAAAGAGCCGGCCGTGACCCTGTATCAGTTGTCTGATGAAGCGGCGGCGGCCTGCATGCGTACCGTCAAACTGATGGGCAAGGCAGTGGAAAAGGCCATGGGTATCCCGGGCTCCACTGTGTTGCAGCACAACGGCAGCGCCGCCGGTCAGAGTGTGCCCCATGTACATTTTCATGTATTGCCCGGTCCGCTCAAAGGCCTGATGGAGCACGCGGCCCATCAGGGGGATATGGATGAGCTGCACACCATAGCCGACAGAATTCGCGCTTGTATCGGATCTTGAGTTGTTTTCCCCCGCCAGACAGCCGCCACAGGGCGGTTGTTTACTATTAGTGCTATCTCAATCTGCTTAAAGTCAGTTTGCCGTTGATGAGCAAAGAGAGGTTTGATTGCATAATCGCATTGTATTTACCGGTGGGCCGGGTTCAGGCAAGACGTCTGTCATCGACTTTTTGCAAAGCCTGGGTTACCCGAGTGCGCCGGAAGTCGGCCGTAAGGTGATAAAGGCTCAACTGGCGCAAGCTGGAAGGGCGCTGCCCTGGGATGACAAGAGCGCTTTTCGTGATGCCATGGTTGATGAAGAGCTGACGCGTTATCAAACCTTCAGCGGCGATGACGGCATTATCTTCTTTGACCGCAGTATGCTGGATTCCTACGGTTATAGCCTGCTTGAGAACTTAACTATTCCCGAGAGTTTGCTGAGTCATTGCCGTGAGCTCGTTTATCACCCAAGGGTATTCATCTTTCCGCCCTGGCAAGCCATTTATGCCAATGATATGGAACGTAAGCAGGACTTCAGTGAAGCGGTGGCGACTTATCATGCGATGCAAAAAGCCTATGAGGCTTTCGGTTATGAGTTAATTGAAGTGCCCAGATGGTCGGTTGCGAAGAGAGCCGGTTTCATTTTGGCCAAAGTGAGCGAGGCACTGCAAACGCCCTAAGCCGTCGCTCACATTTTCTCCGTTACTTTCTGTTTCCCTGCCATTCAACCTGAGGTTCCGGTTTAATCCCCGGGCCGACCCTACCAAACGCTCAGTTTAAATATTGCTAAAATCACAGCACAGGTCAGCAGTCCAAGACCGCCCAAAACACAAACCACTTTGTCAGGGTAGCGTGAACCCAGTTCGGGAAAGAGGATAGCGCCCAGGCTGAAGCTTGGGATCATCTCGTACAGTAACCCCATTCTCTGGTTGCTTGCCGGTGCAAATGGCGGCAGGTAGAAGTAACAGAGCAGATAAATAGCCAAGGTGACAATCGCGAGCCATTCATAGCCCTGAAAGGGCTCATCGGCCTTGAGCAGACGGCGCAGCAGGACAATCATAATCGCCGCGATTAAAAGTAGCATGACACTTCCCTGTAAATAAATTGGCCGCCACAAACTAAGGGATCCGAGCTGAGCTGACAAGCGCAAAAGAGAAAAAGCGCCGCAGGGGCGACGCTTTTTGAGGTCATTTACCAGCTCAGGTGGTAATTGATGGCAAAAGTGCGGCCACGGCCGTGATAGTCAAACATCTTCTCCGGGCCGTAAGTCGGGCTGTAGAAGTAAGCGGCTCGCTGGCCCCAAAGGGTGCTGTAGTCCTTATCAAGCAGGTTTTCGATGCCATAGCTCAGGGTGCCGACTGCCAGTTCGATGGAGCCGAGCAGATCCAAAGTGGTATAGCTGCCTAACTCACTTCTCTGGCCATCATTTGCCTTGAAGCGATAGTCAGAGTCGGCGCTGAAGCTGTGCTCGGCCTGCAATCTTAACTGTTGGCTGTCACCGCGCCAGGCGATAAAGGCCGTGGCCTTGGAAGGTGAAGCATAGGTGACTGTCTCATCAATCCAGTCGGCGCCATTTTTGATTTCACTGCGAACCAGATGCAGGTTGCTGCCCACCTGCCAGGCGCTGCTGATATCGAAGTTCAGCTGGGCTTCCAGGCCATAGGTGCGTTTATCCTTGTCCTTGACTTCTATGGTCAGATCGCTGCGATTGACCTCAATCACCTTATCCGAGATGGCGTAATACAGACTGGCCTGGGCCTGCCAACGGTCGGCCAGATAGCGCCAGCCCAGCTCAAAGGAGTCGGTCTTGATGCCATCGAGGCGGGAATCATTGATATTAATGCTGTTGGTCAGCTGCAGATAACCATCGGCATTGGCCTGATAGCTGCCGCGACCATAGTATTTGGACAGATCCGGCAGCTCAAAGCCCTGTGAGTAGGCAAGCCACAGTTGCTGATCCCGACTCAGTTTAGCCACCAATCCCAGGTTAACCAGGCCGACATGGTAGTCTGTGCTGCCGCCCTTGATAACATCGGCGCCCGGCGCCTTACCTTGGGCAATCGCCACCTGTTGGTTATAGCCGATAAAGTCATCGACGCTGTTGTCCATCTGCTGATAACGATAACCTGCGTTGAGCACCAGATAGTCGTTGATATCCCAGCTGCCCTGCAGGAAGGCTGCGATGGACTCGACACTGAAGTCGACATATCGGCCTGTGGTAAACAGCTCCTTCATGGTCAAACCGCCACTCTGGTTGGCGGCGTCGAGATCAAAACTCATCTGATCCGAGTCGAAGCTCTCCTTGTCCCAGTCGATGCCCCAGGTGAGTTTGAGGCTGTCGCTGGGCTTGGATTCCAACACGGCTTTCAGGCCATAAATGCCGGTGTTTTGTGACGAGGCCGAGAAGTTGTAAACCCCGAGGGTTTCACTGACGTAAGGGAAGGGGTGAAAGTCGAGATCTTCCTTGCGATAAAAGCCTTGCAGGTACAAGGTTTGGCCGAGAAAATCAGCCTGGGTATAGCTGAGGTTAAGTAAGGTACGATCGGTTTTGGGACTGCGATCGGCATTCAATCCCTTGCGGCTTTCGAGCAGGGAAGCATCTGAGGTGACACCGCTGAAGTTTTCCCCCATATAGAGGCCGTGGTCGCCATCGGACTCATTGTTGTAAAACTGCACCATGGCACTGAGGGTGGCATTGTTTGGTAGGCTCCAGTCCAGATTGGCCATCAGATCATAACCTTGGGTGTACTGCATGCCGGTTTGGGTGATATCCGGCATCACCTGATTGCCGCTGCCGTCGAACCATTGGCCATTTTTCTGCCAGGCGGCACTGAAACGTCCCTTGAGGGTATCACTGCCTCCGGCCACGGCAAAGGCGGCGCGGTAATCCAAGTCATCACTGCCGTTAAAACCCGATTTGAAACCTGCTTCGGCTTCAAAGGTATCCTGGCTGTCGGCGGCTTTTTTGGTCACTATATTGATAGCGCCGCCCAAAGCTCCACCGCCATAGAGGGCTGAGGCGCCGGCCAAGACTTCAATGCGGGCGATGTTAAAGGGATCTATGCTGTCCAACTGGCGGCTGATCCCTCTGGAGGTGTTCATGGATACGCCGTCTATCAGCACCACCATGGCGCGGCCGCGCATGTTCTGACCAAAGTTGGTTCGGCCCTGGCTGGATACGTCCATGGAGGGAACCAGGGCGGCCAGCATTTCTTTCACGCCTTTGCCGCTGTCTATCTGCTCGCGGATGCTGTTTTCATCGATTAACCAAACCGTGCTGGAGAGCTCGCTTATCTGGGTAGGGGTACGGTTGGCACTGACCACCATGCGCTCCATCTGGGTTTCTTCGGCCATGGCGGCCCCCATCAGCAGCAATTGACTGCTGACAGCAGCGGCGACAAGGCTCATCCGAACCATGGATTTGGGCATAACATTCTCCTAAACAACTCAAGGGGTTAAATGAGGCACCAGACAGGGATCCAGCAGGCAAACACCAGGCTGAGCGTCTTCTTGCCGGGTTGGTATCCCAAGGCTAAAGACAGCACCAAGCCTGGTGCCAACAGCAGGATCAACAGCCGGGCATCCAGCCCAAAACTGGCCAATACCAGCATGATTGCCAGCAAGACCAATCCCTCACACCAAAGCAGTTGGTTACAGCGCAACAACAGCGGGGACGTTTCCATATTATTTGGCCTCCTGAAAGATGTTGCATTTTAATTGCAAACAAGAATAGTTCGCAATTGAATTTACGCTGAGTGATGGAAAAGTGAGCTTATGGAGGTATGAATATTTCCATAATTAAATCATGGGTATGTGAAGATATCTTCGAATAATGCTTTGAAGGAGGACCGCAGGTGGGACACTTGGTTTTGACTGTCGGAAAAATAGGGGCTTGCTATTGGCCTGGAAAGTCTCGGCCGGGCTTTCATGGTTGATTTCAGCCGCTGATAGGGCATAGATTACGGCAAGGTAGAAAGGGAAATACTGAGAAAGGTTGTATTCAACACTATGGACAAGTTACTGGAAAATCTGTTTTCAAAGCGCGCTGATGAGCTGGATGCCTTGCTGGATAAAAGGGATGAAGCGGCATTCGATAATGCTTGGGTGCATTTAAATCAGCAAGTAGGCGAGGTTGATGCTCACTTGGATAACAGCTTGGATAACAAATTTGATAGCAAAGCGTTGTTTATAACATTGTCCGAAGCGACCAATTGCCACGAGATATGCTGTTATATCGCAGATGACCTGGAGCTGATTGAGAAAGCTCGGACCATGGGCTTGGAGTCAAAGTTTCTGGATTATTTAAAACAAAGCTATCGGCAAGGTCAGGTGCCATGCGAATGGTTAGGCTAAAAAACAGACTCGCTCTTTCGTATCGGCGGCGTTGCCGGCTTGAGCAGATTTCAGGAGACTTGCTTGATGAAAGTGAAACGAATCGTAGCCAATGTGGCCGCTGCCGACCTGGACGCAGGCCAAGTATTTTATGAATCGATTTTTGGTCTTGAGCTGGTTATGGACCATGGCTGGATTAAAACCCTTGGCTCAGCTGAAGAGATGAAAATTCAAATCAGTTTGGCAACCGAAGGCGGCTCAGGGACGCCGGTGCCAGATCTCTCTATTGAGGTGGACAATCTTGATTTGGTGCTTCATCGGCTGAAAGCGCAAAACATAGAGATTGAATACGGGCCAATCTCAGAGCCTTGGGGGGTGCGCCGCTTTTATATCAGAGATCCATTTGGGAAATTGCTCAATGTACTTCAACATGATCCGGATATACTCCTAACTTCAAATTGAATAGTGGATGATTTTACTTAAATAACCCATTGATTTCACTATGGTAAATCCAGGTGAATTGCTTTTACCCCGGGGCAGAGCGTCGGGCCAATAAGGAATTAAGCAGATGCAGTTACCCATAGAGTATTGCTGGTTGAGAGCGCATAAATTTGCAGGACTCATGCCTTGGTGGTTTATCGATGAACCCGGCGGACCCGGGCTGAGAATGGAATACCAAAAAGAAACCGGGGAGGACTTCTATCCCATCGCCAGGCGGCAAGACAATGACAGCGTGGCCGGGTTTAAAGTGATTGACGGCGAAATACAAAAAGAGCTGGTCTCTGTCCATTTAACCTGGACAGGAAAGCGCGAACAGCAAGGTTTTCCGGCCAGGGCCGTGTACAAGGATATTTTTTCCTGGTTGTCAGAAGAAGTCCTTCCCGAAACGGCTGACTGGGTAAGTGAAGAATTCCTGGCGGAGCTTGAGGAGGAAAATAGATAGCTGCGCTGTGTTTAGTTGCATTGTTTAGTTGCCTTGTTCAATCACCTTGTTCTATCAACTTTGCCCAATCAAGCTTAGTTAATCATGCCATTACCCACAGAGGGTTTGCAGCCGACAGATGACTTGGCTAGAATTACTGTAATTTTATCCAGTAATACTGTTCAGTGACAGTCAAAGGACGCAGTGGATGATCCTCTATATCGCCGAAAAGCCCAGCCTTGGGCGTGCCATCGCCGAGGTGCTCCCCAAACCCCATCGCAAACATGAGGGCTATATCGAGCTTGGCAACGGTGATTGTGTTTCCTGGTGTATAGGTCATCTGCTGGAGCAAGCTGAGCCGGATGCTTACGATCCCGCCTACAAGTCCTGGCAGTTGGAACATCTGCCGATTGTCCCGTCCGATTGGCAGATTAAACCCAAAGCCAGCAGTCGCGGCCAACTCAGTGTCTTGCGTAAATTGGTCAAGCAGGCCAGTGAGTTGGTCAATGCCGGCGATCCTGACCGGGAAGGGCAGTTGTTGGTGGATGAAGTGATTGCCCATCTTGGGGTCAAGGGCGATAAGTTGGCAGCGGTTAAACGCTTGTTGATAAGCGACCTCAACCCGCAGGCGGTAAAACGCGCCCTGGGGCAGATGCGCAGCAACCGCGAGTTTGTGCCATTGTCGACTTCGGCACTGGCGCGTAGCCGAGCCGATTGGCTCTACGGCATGAATATGACCCGTGCCTATACCTTGCAGGGGCGCAAGGTGGGCTATCAGGGTGTGCTGTCGGTCGGTCGGGTGCAAACCCCTGTGCTTGGTTTGGTTGTCCGGCGCGATCTGGAAATCGTGGCCTTTGTGCCCAAACCTTTTTATGAAGTACTGGCCCATCTTAGCACCCAAGAGGGGAGCTGTTTCAGCGCCCGTTGGCAGCCCAGTGAGGCCTGTCAACCTTGGATGGATGAGGAGGGGCGGGTGCTCTCCCGCGGTTTGGCGATGAATGTGGTCGGCAGGATCACCGGCCAACCCGGCCGGGTTGACGAGCTGGAGCGCAAGCAAAGACACCAGGCACCGCCTTTGCTCTACAGTCTGTCTGCGCTGCAGATTGATTGCGCCAAACGCTTCGGTATGAGCGCTAAAGAGGTGCTGGATACGGCGCAGTCCCTGTACGAACGGCATAAATTGATAACCTATCCGCGCTCCGATAGTCGTCACCTGCCCAAGGCGCAGTTACAGCTGGCCCCGACAGTCTTGAATGCCATTACCCAAGGGGCGGCAGAGCTGCTGCAAGGCTGTGAAGCGCCCAATCCCGCCCTTAAGTCCAAGGCCTGGAATGATGCCAAGGTGGACGCCCATCACGCGATAGTGCCTACGGAAAAGACGGCTAACCTCGGTGTGTTGTCACAGCGTGAGCGTCAGGTGTATTTGCAGATTGCCCGTCAGTATTTGGCGCAGTTTTACCCTAATTATGAGTACCTTGAAACCCGAGCTGTGATCGACATTGTCGGAGGTTGCTTCATGGCCAAGGCCAAACAGCCATTGAAACAGGGTTGGAAGCAATTGTTTGGCAAACAAAAAGCCGACGATGAAGCGGAAGATATTCAAACCAGCTTACCTGAGCTGACTCAGGGGCAGATACTGGATTGCCTTAAGGGTGAATTAGTGGAGAAGATGACCCAGGCCCCCAAGCATTTTACCGATGCCACACTGCTGGCGGCGATGACAGGAATAAGCCGCTATGTGAAAGACCCAGAGATCCGCAAAATTCTCAAGGAAACCGATGGTCTGGGCACAGAAGCGACCCGCGCCGGGATCATTGAACTCTTGTTTAAACGCGGCTTTTTGAAACGTCAGGGCAAGAGTATTTTGGCTACCGAGGCCGGTAGCGGGCTTATTCAAAGCCTGCCTGAAGTGGCCACCACGCCGGATATGACGGCGCTGTGGGAAAGTAGCCTGGATGCGATTTGTCACCGTGAGCTTAAATATCAGGCCTTTATGCAACCCTTGACGGCTAAACTGGGCGAGCTTATTGAGCAGGCCAAGGCACAACTGCCTACGGCCTTGAGTGGCGTGAAAAGTACAGGCTTCAAAGGACGTAAACGTCGCAGTGGCGCTTATGCCGGCAAGGCCGGTGCCCCCAAGGGCACAAGCACCAAGAAGAGCACTGGCGTTAAGACCGGAACTGGCAAGCGCAGCTATCGCTCAGCGACCAAGAGCAAAACCAAAGCCCAGTCCGCAACGTCCTGAGAACTTGGGGTTATTTCAAGCGTCGGTATTGGTTGGACAGGGCATGGTACTCGTATCCCAGTGCACTGAGCTTATGCTCGAGCTGGGCAGGTGACAGGTCAAGTTCGTAATAAAGTGCATCTCTGTCCGGGCAGTGCAGTCTCAGTTTCTCATTGACTATGCCCAGCAGTATTTCGGCGGGCAGATGTTGCAGGCTTTCCATATTCCCTCCAGGTGTCAGCGGTTGACTGTTTCATAATGCAATAGAGTTAGCTTGGGTTGCAAATCTTGCCTGAGTATATTTAAAGTTTCATAAAATCAATATCTTAATAAAGCAATTTCATTTTCTATTCCCGGTGGTTTTGCCTTTGTTTTATCCCCCCCTTTTTATCAACTCTTGTTACATCAAGCATTCGTGATGATTCGAACCGAGTCAGCTTTAACCGTATAAAAATCAAACCATTACTCTTGCCTGTGTGGCAGTAGACTCTGCTCTTGTCGATACGCATGCATCTCTTTTGCTGCATAAACTGCTCGCTTGTTACAACGATATTTAATTCTTCTCACGGCATTTAACGCCCGCCAACCGCGATATTTCACGATTTGTCGATCCAGCTCAGGAAACCAGGGGTTGGGATTGGCTTTTTAACAGCTGGCACGCAAACTGCAGCCCTCGAGTAACACATAGAAATATGTCTAATAAATCAGCGTATTAAACGCGTTTTACTTATAAAAGGGTAATGAATATGAACAAGAAGATCCTGGCACTTATGATCCCGGCTATGCTGGCGAGTGGCGCTTCTCAGGCTGTGGAACTGTATAACGATCAGACCAACAGTGTGAACATGATAGGTTGGTTGGGTTTTGCCGCCTTCAATGATGGTCATGAAACCTCTGTTATTGATAACTTCTCTCGCGTAGGTTTCCGTTTTGACCGTCAGGAGCGTAACGGCTGGCGTGCCTTTGCCCACACAGAGTGGGGCATCAACATGGTGACCAGCGATGACGGCCTGATCTACACCCAAGGCCAGGGCGGCGGTCAGATGCGTGCCGAGAAGAACAGTGACTTCTTGTTCAACCGCTTGGGTTATGTGGGTATGGCTCACGATAAGTGGGGTACTCTGACTTTCGGTAAGCAGTGGGGTGCATACTATGATGTGGCTTACACTACCGACGTGCTCAATGCCTTCACAGGTTGGTCTGTAGGTGCCTACACCTTTGGTGACGGTGGCCTGACCGGTGCCGGTCGTGCCGATGCTGCCTTCCAGTATCGCAATACCTTCTTCGGCAAGCTGCATATCGCCCTGCAGTATGCTTCCAAGCAAAATGACGATGTTGCCCTGTTTGACGAAAACGGCGCCGCTCTGAACGATGGCTCCGAGCTGAGCTTTGACTCCAGCTATGGTGCCAGCGTGACTTACTATGTGACCGATAAGTTCAAGGTTCTGGCCGGTTTCAACCGTGGCGACTTTGAAGGCAACCTGGCCGGTGTTGCCGTTGATGATACCAACCAGATCGTCGGTATCGGTGCCCAGTACGGCAGCTTCTACCAGTATGCTCCAGGCCGTGACGCCGATGGTCTGTACGTGGGCTTCAACGCTCACAAGAGCAAGCAGAACGAACTGGTTGGCGGCAGCCTGTACGACTCCACCGGCGGCGAATTCATCCTTGCTTACCAGTATGACAACGGCTTCGTTCCTTCTCTGTTGCTGAGCTATCAGGATCTGGACACAGATGCCAACACCGCCATCCAAGGCGATTGGACCCGCCAGTTTGCGGTTCTGGGTCTGCACTACCGTTACAGCCGTGACACTGTGATGTATGCCGAAGCCAAGATTGACTTCAGCAGCATGGATGACAAGTCCTGGGAAGATCTGCAGGACAACAACTATGCGGTAGGTATCCGTTACTTCTTCTAAGGGGCTCCCTGTATTTCCCTGCACAGGCCACCTTATGGTGGCCTTTTTTTACTTTATTCACGAGCTTATCCATTGCATTGGGCAAGGGAAACTAGATGCCATCACGGACATGAGTCCAGGGTGTGAAGGAGACTCTGATTGAACAAGGAAAAGATGAAACTCAATAGTAAAATAATCGGGTTGGCCGTTACTTTGCTTGGCGGTTTTAGTACGACTGATGCCGGCGCATCGACTCAAATAGAGGCCGGTTATCTGGGGTTTACGAGTGCCACCCGTGACGATAATCCCGGGGCTTTCAACCAAAGCTTTGCCGCGCTCAGTCATTTCAGTCGTGACGAGCGCAATACTTTTTATCAGATGCTCAAGGTGGAAAACCCCGGTAAATGGGTGGCAGATAAACGGGTCGCCTTCAAGTCATTGACGGTTTGGCATTATCGGCTCAACGAAGAGCGTACCGCCCTGTGGCTGCAAAACTTTCTCGGCACCCATAAGCACCTGACCGAGGACAATTTTTATCTCGGCTTGAAGCAGCATTTTGACTGCGGCGCGCTGCGTTTCAACCTGGGGTTGGCGGGGCATTATACTGTGAGTCAGTCTAATCTGACCGATAAAGATTACTCAGGATTATCCGGCGTAGTGCTCAATGGCAACAGTTATTACGATTTGCCAGTGCTCACCAAGGGCTGGAAACTGAACTTGGATTATACTGCGGCTTTTGGCCGTGACCGCGAGCATGCGGCTGTCTTTGGTTATGACGACGATTATGGTCATCAATTGTTTGCCGCTGTTTCCGGCCCATTGGCGCAAGACTTGAGTCTCAAGCTGCAACTGACGCACTACAAGAGTTGGGGCACTGCACCCAACGATGGCCTTGAGTACAGCTTCTCGCTGCGCTACGCGTTTTAACGCCACTGGTATATGCGCTTTCAAGCCCGTTGATGCGACAAGATGCAACGGCAGCAAGGTGCAATAAAAAGGCCGAAAGTGATGACTTTCGGCCTTTTATGTTATTTTTCCCCGCCGGAATGAGCTTGCTCCTGTCCAGAGTCGTTTGCTATGTCCTGTTTCTAAACGATCCCCAGTTTTTTCATCTTGCTGCGCAAAGTATTGGGGTTGATATCCAACAGCTCGGCAGCGCCGCCGGGGCCGTAGAGCTTGCCGCCGGTCACTTTAAGGGCGTGCTCTATGTATTTACGGGTCATGGTTTCCAGCGGTACCAGTTGATTGCCCGCATGGCTGGGGTCGACCACTATGGTCTGGCCGCTGGCGGTGGCCACGGCTTCGGTTTGTGGCGCCAGGAAACTGAAGTCCAGTGGTCCGGCCGGGTTTTGAATGATGGCCCGCTCCAGCACATTGATCAGCTCTCTGACATTGCCGGGCCAATTGTACTGACTGAGAATGGCCAACTGCTCAGGGCGGATACAGGGCAGTTTGAGCAATTGGAATCGGGCACTCAGCTGTTCAATAAAATGCTGCACCAACAGAGGGATATCTGTGCGCCGCTGGCGTAAAGAGGGGATGTCTATCGGGAATACCGCCAGCCGATACCAGAGATCCTCACGAAAATCCCCCTGATGCACCATGGCTTGCAGGTGCCTGTGGGTTGCCGCTATCACTCTGATGTTCAGGTGTACCTGTTCATGGCCACCGACCCGGGTAATGGTGCTGTTTTGCAGTACCCGCAGCAGTCTCACTTGAGCCGAGAGTGGCAGTTCACCTATCTCATCGAGGAAGATGGTGCCGCCGTTGGCCTGTTCAAAATAACCGGCCTTGCGCGATTCGGCGCCGGTAAAGGCGCCTTTCTCATAACCGAACAGCTCTGAGTCGATAAGGGTCTCGGGAATGGCGCCGCAGTTGACTTTGACAAAGGGTTTTCCGGCCCTGGCCGAGAGTTCATGAATGGCGTTGGCAATCACCTCTTTTCCGCAACCGGTTTCCCCCAGCATCAGTACTGTGGTGTTGAGATGGGCGATGGATTGCACTTGTTGCATCACCTGTTTCAGCCCCGAGTTGGCACCGACCACACCGTTTTGCACATCCAGCGTGCGTTTGAGGCTAACGTTTTGTTTGGCCAGCGCCTGATTTTCCAGCAGCAGATTACGACCTCTGAGATTGAGAGCAGTGATCAGGGCAAAGGTACTCATCTGCGGCGCCAACATATCTGCGTGTCGGGGGCGGAAGGTGCCGGCACTCTTGGAGTAAAAGCCTACTATGCCCAAATGGGTATCTTCCATCGACATACGTAAAATGATCAGCGAGCGGATCCCGGGGATCACCTTGGGGGCAACCTGGGATGTCACGGGATCATGATCAATGTCGTTAACAATCCTCACCCTCGGCCTATCGGGATCTTCCAGCGTTTTGGCCAGTCCCTCTGGGAGGGAAACCTGGACATCAAGCGTGCTTGCCTGCGTTTCGCTGGCCTGGGCGATAAATTGTATATCATTGAATTCTTTTCGATAAATATTAATGAACAGGCCATCGAGTGGCACTGAGTCACGTACATAGTCGAAGTAGTGTTTAAGCGAGGTTTCCAACTGCAGGCTACTGCAGAGCCGCCTGGTACACTCGTAATAAAAGTGTTTTTCCATTGATATTTCAAATAAACCGCGAAGTTTCGTGATTGTAGATCTTTATATTTCGTGATTCTGTGGCCGTAATCATAAATCTCCCCCTGAGCACCTCTTTTTGGTTAGTTGGCATGGCCAGTGCAACTGGTTGACTGAGTTCTTTCCCTGCATGAAAGGAAAATAAGTACATGACAGAAAAACAGAAAATAGACAGTGGTCGTCGTCAGTTGCTCAAGGGCGGCGCCGCTCTGGCAGTGACCGGGGTGGGGATGGCTGTCAGCAGTGGTGCCATGGCCCAGTGCCGCGAACAGGCGCCGGAATCCTTTGATGAACTGGTAGACGTATTGGTAGTCGGCAGTGGCTTTGCCGGTATGGCTGCGGCCCTGCAGGCCCGTGAAACCGGTGTCAGCGTAATGGTTATCGACAAGATGCCGGTTTTTGGCGGCAACTCAACCATTAATGGTGGTGCCATGGCGGTTGCCGGTTCTCCGTTGCAAAAGCAGGCCGGTATTGAAGATTCAGTAGATGCCATGGTGGCCGACATGTTGCGCGCAGGTCGTGGTATGAATGATGTTGAAATGCTCAAGCTGGTATGTAACGGCACGGCAGAATCCTGCCAGTGGCTGATTGACTACGGCGTCAAGTGGAAGCCTTTCGTACAGCATTTCGGTGGTCACAGTGTGCAGCGGGTACTGCAGACAGTAGAAAGCTCCGGCGCCGGTATCATACGTCCGCTGGTCAAGGCTGCCCGCGCCAAAGGCGTGATCATGAAAAATCAAACAAAGCTCGAATCTTTTATCCGTGATGCTGAAGGCCGCGTGATCGGGGTCGAGGTTCGTGAAGGTTATTATTTCCCACGGGAGCGGACAGGTAAGATACGCACCATAGGTGCCCGCAAAGGGGTGATCATGGCGACCGGCGGCTTTGGTCGGGATATCGAATATCGCATGATGCAACTGCCTGAGCTGAACAATGACCTGGACTCAACCAACCATCCGGGTGCGACCTCTGAAGCACTGAAGCAGATGATGCTTCTGGGGGCCAACCCTATCCATCTGGATCAAATTCAGCTGGGCCCATGGGCATCACCCGATGAGAAAGGTTTTGGTACTGCATCCCAGTTCAACACCATTGCTACTTATCCTCACGGCATAGTGGTGGATGTGCGCACCGGTGAGCGTTTCTTTAATGAGCTGGCCGACCGTAAGGCGCGTGCCGATGCCATCATGACCCGCAGAGATGAGCACAATAACCCTGTGTATCCCATTGGCTTTACCAATGCCGAAGGTGCCAAGAATGCCCAGACACTGGATTGGGGTATCAAGTACAAGGTGATCACCAAGGCCGACACTCTGGATGAACTGGCCAAGGCCTATGGTATGCCGGCCGACAAGCTCAAGGCGCAGGTGGCCCGCTGGAACGAAGCGGTCAAGAGCGGTGAAGACAAAGAGTTTGGTCGTCCAATGCAGGAAGCCATAGTGCTGGACAAGGGCCCATGGTACGCGGTGCGTATGTGGCCGAAAGTTCACTACTGCATGGGTGGTGTCAAGGTTAATACCAATTCTGAAGTCCTGCATCTGGTCAGTAACCAGCCGATTGCAGGCTTGTATGCGGCCGGTGAATCCACCGGCGGTATTCACGGTGCCAGCCGCCTCGGTGCCTGTGCTGTGGCTGAAGGTATTGTCACCGGCCGTAACGCTGGCCGTAACTGTGCCGCTGCCAAGCCGGTAGCACTGAAGCAAGCGTAACAAATTCAATAACAAGGAGTAAGATGATGAACAAATCTCTAATGCTGGCGTCGCTGACGCTGGGCCTGATGTCAGGCAGTGCTCTGGCAATGGAACAAGTGGTTCTGGATGGCAAGCACATGACTCAGGAACAAGCCTGGGCCATTGCCGATGGCGCCAAAGTCAAAGTAGCCGCTCAGGCACGCACCAAACTGGTTAAGTCTCACGAGTTGCTGATGGAAGCTGCGCGTCTGGGTAAGCCGGTTTATGGTCTGACCGTAGGTGTGGGCCTGAATAAAGACCACAAGCTGTTTGATGCCAATGGTGAGCTGAGTGCCGCCGTTATGGATGCTTCCCGTAGCTTCAACTACAGCACGCTGCGCGCTCACAGTGCCGGTGTCGGCGAGCCTATGCCAGTGCGTCTGACCCGTGTGGCTCTGGCCGTGCGTCTGAACACCATTCTGGCCGGTCAAACCGGGGTTCAGCCTGTGGTTGCCGACCTTTACGAAGCCTACCTGAACAAGGGTATTACTCCTGTCATTCCTTCACAGGGTACTGTGGGTGAAGCCGACATCCTGCTGGCCTCTCATGTAGGTCTGGCGATGATTGGTGAGTGGGAAGTGTTCTACAAGGGCAAGCGTGTCAGCAGCCGTGAAGCCATGGCCGATGCCGGAGTTCCTTTGCTGGAGCCTATGGGTAAAGATGCCCTGTCTATCCTGTCCAACAACGCAGTGGCTGTAGCCTATGCGATGAAGGGCTATCAGGATGCCAAGCACCTGCTGGAAGTGTCTCCAACCGTATTCGGTCTGAGCCTTGAAGGTTTGAATGGTAACGTGGCACCTTTCCTGCCACAAACCAATGATATCCGTCCTTTCCCTTATATTCAGGCAACGACTCAAGATATTCTGGCGCAACTGGATGGCAGCTATCTGTGGCAACTGAATGATGAGCGTCCGCTGCAGGATCCTCTGAGCTATCGCACCACAGCCTACACTCTGGCCAGTGCCAAGAAAGCCCTGGTGGATCTGGGCGAAGTGATCGATATCCAGATCAACCACTCAGACGATAACCCAGCCGTAGTACTGGGCGCATCCAAGGACTACAGCCAGTTCCCTCAGGTAGCCAAATACATGGTTGAAGGCAAGGGTGGTGTGTTCCCAACCACCAACTTCGAGCCTCTGCCTGTTGCCTTGGCGGTACAGAACCTGAGCACTGCCCTGACTCACGTGTCTCATAACAGTGTAATGCGCACTATCCACCTGTCTGATGCCCACTTTACCCGTCTGAGCCGCTTCCTGGCCGGTCCGGAAAACAATGGTCATGCTTTCGGTGCTATCCAGAAAGCCTTCGTTGACATGCAGGTGCGTAACAAGCAACTGGCTAGCCCGGTTTCATTCGATGGTATCCAAATTGCCGGTAACATCGAAGACACGTTCACCAACCTGAAACTGGCTTCTGACAACCTGATCCAGATTGTTGACAACACCAACACCATCTATGGTCTGGAGCTGTTGCACTCTACTCAAGCTATCGATCTGCGTAAGATGCACGACAAGAGCCTGAAGCAGGGTAAAGCCACAGGTGCCATGTATGAAGGTTATCGTCAGAAAGTGCCTTTCGTAAGCAAAGATCGTCCTTTCACTCCTGACATTCAGGCGTCACACGACTTTATTGCCAACTACTGATAGAAGAGCGGGGCAGGTTACTGCCCCGCAACAGGAAGCCCAAGATGTTGAAGATGATATCCACTGTTCTTGTAGCCTGCGCCTTGTTGCTGCCTGGAGCGGCCAACGCCATGAAGATCAAGGACTACCACAAAGAAGTCATGACGGCTGAAAATGGTCGTGTCGATTGCGCCGCCTGCCATGGTGATGCCAAGCGCAAGACCATTCCCGATGCGACAGCCTGTGAAGCCTGCCACGGCACTCCTGAAGATGTTGCCAAGCAGACAGCACGTCCGGCCAACGCCGGTCATGATGTTGAACCCAACCCCCATGACAGCCTGCACTATGGCACGGACTTGCCATGTACTTACTGCCATCAGGAGCACAAAGAGAGCAAGGTTTATTGCAATCAGTGCCATGAGTTCACCTATCCAGCAATGAAGCGCTAAGTCGGCGGTTCGAGTCTCCCTGTATTCTTTGGATTGGACCCAGTCCGTTATTTCCACCGCAGCCTTGGCTGCGGTTTTTTTTGGATAAAAAAAGGTCTGCCAAAAGGGCAGACCGGGACGACACCGAAACAAGCGTTTAAGCAAAGCGTCAATGGATGTGGAACCAAGTTCAGTGTGCGCTTTTAAAATTAACCCAAACTGAATTCACCTGAGCGCCTGGCCGCGATTGAGCGCAATCAGCTTATCGAGGATCCGCTCACCATCCATGCGTATGCCATTGTGCTCATATTCAGAGGTCAACCAATACTTGAGGTTGCCGACTCTGGCGGCGGTTTCCAGGCTGTAGGCCTGCTCGACATACATGTCTTCGCTGTAGATGGCAGCGGCGACAGGTACACGGTTATTGGCGAGAATGTTAGGGTCATAGAGTGAGGGCCAATCGGCTTTGGCGGCCAGCAATTCGGCGCAGGCTTTCAGCGGCTTGAGGTTGGCAAACTGTTCGAACATCCAGGGATAAATCATCTCACCACTGAAAAGCAGCTCTTTGGCGTCCGGGGCAAAAGCCGGATATTCGGCTCGCACCCTGTGGGCAGCCCAGTTGGCGGCTTGCTGCTGGCAGTAGATGGACTCGTGCATGATGGCAAACAGTGGGTTGGTATTGTAATCCAGCATTTGGCAGAACTGCGCCTCAAACAGAGGATTCAGTGCCTTGCCACTTGGGGTATCTATCAAGGCTTGCTCCAGCAGATAGTAGACGGCCTCCGGCCCTTGCTCCATGCCTAAGTTGACCCCCAAAAGTTGCAGCATTTCCTGGGTCAGCCGCTCTCCTGTAGCCAGGCGCGCATCATGGTTATTGATAAAGTCTCTGAGCTCGACCAATAGGGCTTTGGCATCCTTGAAGCGGGCAAAGAAATCCTGGTTTTTGGCCAGCAAGCGCTGATAAGTTGCCCGGTAAACTTCGGCTGCGGTGCGCTCAAGGGAAGGGATACCGCCGGTAATATAGGCTTCCTTGAGTCCTTGCGGTGCGGCGCTCAGGTATCTGAGTACGCAAAAACCACCGAAACTCTGACCAAGAATGCTCCAGGGAGTATCAGGACTAAGTTGCGCCCGAATCGCCTCGGCATCGCGGATGATGTTGTCGGCGCGAAAATGGCTCAGATACTCGGCCTGCTCGTCAGGCGTCATGCCGTCCAGCGTCTTGAAGCTGACCGGACTTGAAAGACCAGTACCGCGCTGATCCAACAAGAGTACCCTATACTCCTTGAGTGCTCTTTTAATCCAGCCACCATTGGCAAGGGGGCGGGCGGCACCAAAGCCAGGGCCACCCTGAAAGAACACCAAGAGTGGCAGGGTCGCGGCGTTATCTTGGGTGCCGATAAGCTCCCGGGCAAAAATTTGCAGTTGTTCCCCGGTGGGATGCTGATAATCCAGTGGCAGAGAGAAGAAGTGTTTGCGGCTCAGGATGCCAGCAAGACGGCTGTCTGTTATCATGTAGGGCCTTGGGCTTGACAGTGGATGGCTCAAAATTGTATACAAAAATCCCTGCGCTGCAAACCGGCGCCAGAAAAGCCGCCTATCTGGCGCTTTCCTGCCCGGGATCAATTTTTCTGTTGCAGGGTTGATGGATCATGCACCGAGACGATCTATCGATCATGGAACGATAACAGCCTGCGAGTGTGTGTAATGAAATACCAGATCATCCCAGTGACCCCTTTCCAGCAGAATTGCAGCCTCATCTGGTGTGAGAAGAGTGGCAAAGCCGCTGTGATAGATCCAGGTGGTAACCATGAGCGCATCATGGATGCCCTGGCGCAGCACGGCCTGCAGTTGCAATATATTCTTTTGACTCACGGCCACATAGATCATGTTGGTGCCGCCAAGGCTTTGGCCACCGAATGTGACGTGCAGATTATTGGCCCGCATATCGACGATAAATTTTGGCTGGAGAACCTGCCACGCCAAAGCCAGAACTTTGGTTTCCCGGCCTGCGCCGCCTTCGAGGCTGACCGCTATCTGGAAGATGGCGAAGAGGTTATCTTGGGCGAGCAGGCATTGCAGGTGTTTCACTGTCCGGGGCATACACCCGGGCATGTGATCTTCTTTGACCGCGAAGAGAACCTGGCTTGGGTGGGAGATGTCCTTTTCCGTGGCTCTATAGGCCGTACTGACTTTCCCGGCTCCAACTATCAGCAGCTGATTGACTCCATTCGTTACAAACTCTGGCCTTTGGGCGAGCAGGTCAATTTCATTCCCGGCCACGGCCCTATGTCGAGCTTTGGTGAAGAAAGGCGTAATAACCCCTTTGTTGCCGATCAGCTACTGGCCGATTGAGGCATTCCAGTCGCAACAGACCCGGGCATGCCCGGGTTTTTATTGTTACCCCAAAACCACCTCCTATGGAGGTGGTGATCGTCAAGTCGGGGCTCAGCCCGAAGAGTGCCCATACTGCATACTGACTCGGTTTGTTACCAGCAAATCAAGGAGTAAGCAGTATGAGCCGATATGAAAGTGCATCGCACGTCTTCTATCGCTGTCAGTATCACATTGTATGGACGCCAAAGTATAGACACAGGATCTTGAAGGGCCGAGTTGGGCAGGAGGTTTGTCGCAGTATTTATATCTATAGCGGCATGAAGAAGTGTCGGATAGTAGAGCTAAATGTCCAGATAGACCATGT
>NZ_JADP01000035.1:0-44260 GCF_000518445.1 Shewanella sp. 38A_GOM-205m
GTAAACAAAGCTGTAGTGGCGCTGGCTAACAAAAATGCCCGAATAGCGTGGGCGCTAATAAACCAAAAAACAGAGTATATCGTTAAGTAACTAACTGATTTTAATAAGTCCAAAGAGTTGATGTGCTGACAGGTAGAACCGACTCTCTGTGAACCTGACAAATAGCTGGGCTGCTAAAAGCCATGGCACTAATGAGGACAGAGAGTACGGATGTTCATCAGGGCTCACGAAGCCGGATATATGTGTGTGGCTACTTTGTCAGAAAGAGACCTGCCGGTGCTTGCATCGGAGAGGTGTCCATATAAGCTATTTAGTCGTTTCTGGTAAACGATATTTAGGTGATAGCTTCAGAATCCAATCACAAGCAGTTGATAATGAAATACGGTGACCAATTGAAACGTAGATAGGATTTATCCTTGTCTGAGTTCTCAACACATTACCAATTACTTCATTGTGATCCATTAGAGGTGCAATAGCCCCTCTTATTGGACTTGGATCTTGATGTTCGCCGAGTAATCGTGTTTTACCACAGCCAATGGTGGGTATATCAAAAATAACACCAAGATGACAAGCCAAAACGACGGGGATGTGCGTAACCTTGTCCGTCACACACGACCAAATCCGGTGAGTGCTGAAGTTTTGCGAATGCTTGAATTAATGGTGGTAGTTCTCGGAAGGAAAACAGTCCTGGAATATATGGAAATTGAACCTTGTCTTCTGCGGTTGCTGTTTCAACAATCTCTAAACTATTGGCATCGAGAACAACAACAGCAGCTACTAAGTTGTCGTTATCTTTTTTATAGGCAACGTCAACACCAGCGATCAGTTTGATTTCATTAAACTGATCTGTCTTTACAACTTTGGCTGCCAGCTCTTTTTGTAAAGCCAGAGCTTCTACTTCGCTAATATTCCAGTCATGCTTGATAATAAGATCCATTATTGATTTCCCTATCCGCGCTACAGCAGGCGATTGTACCCGATAGCCAGATATTTTCATTATAACTTTGGCTTTCGGATACCAGCAGGCCCTGTTTGCTAACGTCATCATCCGGCACAGGGATCCCCCGCTTTTCCAGCGCCTTGGCGCAAACATTGCCGTAATGCTGTTTAAAATGCGCCACAGCGGCTACAGATATGGCAAAATAGCGCCATTGCTTATCAACTAGACTCAGAAGATGAACAGGATCAAGAAACGCTTTGTGGCCGGTGCCAAATGCCCCAAATGTCAGGCTCAGGACAGCATAGTGCTGTTCAAGGAGAACGGCATAGAAACGGTCGAGTGTGTCGAGTGTGATTACCGCGAGCAGCAGACCGATGACAAGGTCAGCCACAAGGCGACAGGTGAAGTGATAGGCCTGTTCAAACCTGAATAATATTCTTTGAAACCCGCAGCGGATCCCGCTTTCTTTACCGGCCCTTCAATTGCCAAGGGTGGGTCTTTCCATTAATTTAAGGGTTTTGCTGTATTGAGGCGGTTTGCCCGCCTGTTGCCGCGAGTGCCGGGGCCTCTGGCCGTTTGGTGCTTGCTGTCTGCATAAGGATTTATATGCCAAGCTTGATTCGAATAGTGCTGATCGACACCCATCTGCCGGGCGTGGTGGAACTGAAGCTCGATGGCCATACCAATATCTGTGGTACCAACGCCTCGGGTAAGACCACGCTGCAGCGTCTGGTGCCTGTGTTTTATGGTGAATACCCCAGCCGGGTCGTGCCTTCGACCCGTGACAGCTTCGAGCGCTGGTATCTGCCAAGAGAATCCAGCTATATCATTTACGAATACCAAAAGAGTGATGGCTTGTTGTATCAGGCGGTGCTGGCCTCGGCCGGCGATGGCAAAGGGGTCAACTATCGCTTTATCGCCAAGGGATTTGAACTTGAAGACTATATCAAGTCCCAAAACGGCGACACTATTTTGTGCCATACCATGGCCGAACTGGGCCGCGAGATGAAACGCGCCGGAGTGAACCATACCAAGCTTTTGAATACCCGAGAGTTTCGCGCCATCATCCAGAATGACCGCACCTTGCTGAACACAGGCACCAGCCGCACTGAGCTGCGCAGCTATGCCCGTTTATTCTCTCTGTGCGAGGCCGACCATTCACTGCGCCATATCGAAAAGCTGGCCAAGGCGGTGCATTCCAAAGAAGGCAAAATGGAAACGGTCAAGTCGATGATCGCCGCCATTTTGGAAGAGGATGGCGTTAACCCACCGGCATCAAGGCTTAATCCACAACGAGTCGAGGCCTGGATCCGCGAGAGTCAGCTGATCGCCGGGTTCGAGCAGATCCGTCCCGAATTTGACAAGCTGGAGCAGGAGTTCAACGAGCTGCTGTCGGCCGAACTGCGTCTTGGCAGCCTGGCCAAGGGCTATCGCAATGACGAAGTGCTGGAAGCCCAGCGTCAGGAGCAAAATCAGACCCTGTCGCGGGAGCTGAACTTCCGTCTCAAGGCATTGGACGATGAGTGGAAAGAGCAGCGCGACGAGCTTAACCAGGAGCTGTCTGCCGCCAAGGGCGATGTCGCCAAGCTGGAATATGAACTCGACGCCATCGAAAACCAGCATGCGGCGTTTCTCGATGCCGATATCGAACAGGCCAAGGCCAATCTGGAACAGCTGCCGCTGTGGCGTAGCGATCTTGAGAACCTCAGCGAAAGACACAAGCTGCAAACAGAGAAACACCAGGACATAGAAGCCGCCTATAACGCCCGCCGCAGCAAGATTGGCGAACAGCTCAACAAGGAGCTGGAAAAGCTGCAACAAGAGTTGGATAAGCAACGCGAGGCCCGCGACAAGCAGCGTGAAGTGGCTCGGGAAGACCTGGCGCGCCTCGATGCCGAATTCCGTGAGCAGCAGGAAAACGGCAAGGCCAAATTCCAGGAGCAGGAGTACCAACTCAAGCTCAATGCGGCCGAGCTCAAGCTGCAGGTCGACAGTGTGACTTATACCGAGGAGGAGAAGCTAAGCCTGGCGGTATTCGACGAGCGTATCGACCGTGCCGATGCCGAGCAGGAGGCCGCCAACGCCAAGGTGGAGCGGCTGATGAGCGAAGAGCGCAAGCAGCGCTCACTCAGGGATCAGGCCAGCGAATCACTCAGAATTGCCGCGCTCAGAGTCACGGAGCGCCAGGGCGATCTCGACGATCTCAAACACATGCTGTTCCCTCAGTCCCACACCTTGCTGGAGTTTCTGCGAAAAGAAGTGCCGGGTTGGGAGCAGCACCTGGGTAAGGTGGTACATCCTGACTTGCTACACCGCACCGACTTGCACCCCAATGTCGGCGTCGAAAGTGACAGCCTTTTTGGGATCTCATTGGATCTCAAGGCGCTGGAGATCCCCGAATACGCCAGTTCAGAGCCTGAGCTGAGGGCAAAACTGGCTAAGGCCGAAGATGCGCTGCAAAACGCCTATGGGCTGCAGGAAGAAGCGGAAGAGCGCCTGGTGCAGGCCAACGAAGCGCTGGATAAACTGAGCCGTGAGCTGACCTTTGCCCGCACGGCATACAAGAATTTGCGTGACGATTTGCGGCGTCTGTTCGAGGAGCGCCGCACTGTGCAGGAGCAGATCAATAAGGCGTTGGCTGAGCGTAAGGCACAGGCCGGTAAACGCCTGACGCTGCTGGATCAGGAGATGAAGCAGCTGCGCAACCAGCACCTGGAATGGCTGGAGGAGCTCAAAGAGCAGGCGCTGGATGCCAGAATGGAAAAGAACGCCTACTGGCAGGAAGTGGTCGGCGCGCTGGAGCAGCATCTGGAACAGCTCAAGGAGAGCATCAATCAGCGTCGCAGTCGTGCCAAAGAGGAGCAAAAAGCCTGCGAACAGTGGTACAAGAACGAGCTCAAGTCCCGTGGGGTGGATGAAGACAAAATTCTCGCCCTCAAGCGGGAGAACCGTGAGTTGGAAGGTGCTATTGCCGCTGCCGAGCAGCGTCGCAGTGAAGTGCTGCGCTATGACGACTGGTATCAGCATACCTGGCTGGTGCGTAAACCCAAGTTGGTGACCGACTTGGGCGAAGTCAAGCGCGCCGCCTCCGAGTTGGATCAGCAGCTGAAAACCAAGGCCAACGAAGTCAAACATGCCCGCCAGCAGTTGGAGCAACAAAGGCGCCAGTCCGATGCCGCTCAGGTAGAGGCCTCGGAAAACCTCACCAAGTTGCGCGCCTTGCTGCGTAAGCTGGCTGAACTGAAGTTGCCGCGTAACGATGAAGAGCCTCAGGGCAGCCTGGGTGAACGTCTGCGTCAGGGCGAGGAGCTGTTGCTCAAGCGGGAGCATCTGCTGGGTTCGGTCAGGCAGTATGTGGATCATTTCGATCAGGTGATTGCCAGCAAGTCAGGCTCCAGCCTATCCGAGTTCTGGGAAAAGGCCCGTGAAGAGTCCAGCTCAGTCAACGACAAGGGCATACGCCTGCTGGATTATCGCAAGTTGGTGCCGCATTTGGCCCAACTGCTCAATGTAATGGTGCCGCAGTCGATTACCGCGCTGCGTGAACAGGGCCGAATCTTCGGTGTCGACCTGACCGCCTTCTACGATGTTTTGGCCGATATCGACCGCCGTATTGCCTCCCAGAGCGCCCGTATTACCCGCGAAGTCGGGGAGGAGCTGTTCCTCGACGGCGTCTCTGAATCTGCGGTCAGGATCCGCTCGCGGATCAGCGAACTGGAGTTCTGGCCTGAGCTGGAGCTGTTCGTCAAGGCGTTCCGTGCCTGGAAGGCAGAAGGCTTCACCGGTCTGCCGGATGAGCACTATACCAACAGCATGCGCCGGGCCCTGGATATCATAGGCCGCTCGGCCCTGACCGGCGGCATCGCCAAGCTGCTGGAGATTGAGCTGCGCCTCAAGGAGGGCAACTCGGATCTGGTGATCCGCACCGACCGTCAGCTCAACGAGTCGTCCAGTCATGGTATGGCTTATCTGATCCTCTGTAAGTTCCTGCTGGCCTTTACCCGATTGCTGCGGGGCAAGGCGGATGTCACTGTGCACTGGCCGATTGATGAGCTGGGCACCTTGCACCACGCTAACGTGAAGAAGATCTTCGATGCCTGTGAAAACAACAATATCAGCGTGTTGGGTGCTTTCCCCAACCCTGAGTCCGAGGTACTGAATTTGTTTGCCAACCGCTACATCATCAACAAGCAGACCAAGCGACTGCAGGTGGTTAAACCCAAAGTCGATCCCATAGCGCAAAAGCTCTCTGAGCGCTTGGCCAAGGAGGCGGTGTAATGAGCGAACTGCAAAGCACTATCGTCGGCTCAGGCGCCCTGATTGAGCGCCTGCTCAAGGGTGAATTTATCTGCCGCACCACGGATGAGGAAGGCTGGCGCTCACTCAAGAGCCCGGCCACCCGTGACAGAGTCGAGGCCTATCTCAACCAAATCAACCGCACTGTGGCCCAGGCCGCCGAGGGCGAAGTCTTTTTCTGCGGTTATTTGCAGTTGGGAGAAGACGAGCGCAAAGTGATTTCGGCGCAGTTTCGCGATATCTGCCAGGCGTTGATCCCCATGGTGGAATGGCTGGTATTGGTGCAGGAAGCCAGCGGCCAGGATGCCCCCCTGACCGAAGGCGCGGCGGTGCGGCTTACCGAATTGCAAAGCCGCATTGAGGATACGCCGGCGTTTCGCGAGCAACTGGCCAAGCTGAGCCAGTATCGCTTGTTCGGTTCCAGCTCAAGCAGTGTCGATGGCCAGATCAAACTGGTTTTCAAGCGCTTGCAGGAGCTGGGTTATCTGGTGCGGCCGAATCCGGAAAAACAGATCTATATCGCCACCGGCAAGCTGGATTACCTCTACGAAGTGATCCGCTTTATCGATGAAACCGAGGGCCTCAGTCTGGAGGCTCAGGCTGAAACCGCCACCCAGAGGGATCTGATATGAGCAGCAACCTGCATCAGGCCGGGGTCAAGCTGCTGAGGCTGCTTGGGCGTAACGCTGAACTGGTGATGGACGCCTATCTCTCCGGTAGCTTGGACGAGACCCGGCAGGAACCTGCGCTGCTGAAGAAGCTTACCGACAACGGTATTCTTTGGCGTCCCGAGCCGGACGAACCGCTCAGATTGTCGCGTAATGTCAGGGCCCTGCTGGAAGAGGGCCTCAAGGATGAGCGTAACCGCCAGATCAACGCCAACGTCGGTTCGGCCCTGGCCACCATCAAGACCTTGGCCAATCACTACCGTGAGGCGCGCGCCAGTGTGGATTACAGCGCCGCCGAAGCCTATCTGGCGGACTTGACCGAACACGTATTCAGCTTCACCGAGAGCCTGCGTTACTCCATTCGTGTGCTCTGGGGCCGGATCAATAACGAGTTCGGTTATGTGGGTTCAATTAACGCCAAGATCCGTGAAAACGAGCTGGCGCAGAGCCAGGTATCGGAACTGCTTAACGGCCTGGAGCTGTTTGAGTTTACCGAGCTTGGCGAAATTGCCGGTGATATCCGTGAGCTGCGCCGCCTGCTGGTGACCATGTTGCAGGACACTCTCAGTGATTGCACCCAGGAGCTGAGCGTGGTGCAGGGGCGTCTACTGGAATTGCTGGGACGATTCAGGCAGATCCGCGGTCGTACCCGTTTGCTCAAAGGCTGGTTGCTGTATACAGATTTGCACCCAGACTACCAGGTGGCCGACCATGTGGCGCACAAGCAGGTGCCTGTGCTGTTCAATCATGCCGAGGCCTTGCTGGCACCGGCATCTGTGGATGTGAACAACAGCGGCCAGGAACTGCAACTGATGGAGATGGTGGCCCGTATCAAGGCTATCAGTCGTGACCATCTGCCCAAGAGGTTGCAGGAGCACGATGTGCCGGTTGCGGTTAATCCTCAGGAAGACTTTGATATGCCGGATAACCCGCTCAAAGAGGCCGTGGATGAGTACTTCTGCGCCGTCATTGACTCGGGCCGCAACACTTCGGCGCTGGAATATCTGCAGCAGCAACAGCTGTCCTGGGATCCGGAAAGCTGGCTCTATCAGGTGATAGGCGGCTTCGAAGGGCTCAGTGAAGAGCACAAACGCTTCTTTGCCCTGGAGCCTTTGGGTGAACCCCATCCGCTTTATTCGGGGAACTTCATTATCCGCGACGTGGAAGTGGGGCTGAGATAAGCCCAGGTAAGAATGTGATCCGGCGCCGATTTTTCCCTCTGCCATACCGGCTTTACATTGGTAAACGTAAGGCGAGACAAGATGACCAATATGGTTGTTTTGTCTCGCAAACTTGTTAATTTTTCTTATTATTCCACCTTGCTGGTGACTCTGGCTGCACTGACCCTGTGTCTGCGGCTTTGTTGCGGTGCCAGGGGCCGCCACTTATAATGCTTCGGCCCGCCAGCGGGCACCTCATTGACTCGTCTGTTAATCAAACGTAAGGAATCGAATAATGCAAAGACGCAATTTTTTAAAAACTGCGGCTATTTTGTCGACGGCCGGTATCATCAGCCCTGTGATGGCGGCCACATCGAAGACCAAGGCCGTCGAGCATTATTCCGCCGACGGCCGCAGACATTTCACCCTGACTCAAGATTACCAACTGATCGCACCCGAGGGCTCAGAGGGCGTGGTCAAGTTGTGGATCCCGCTGGTGGAAGACACCCAGTTTCAGCAGCTACGCAAGCTGAACTTCAAAGGCAATTTCCAGGACGCCTATATCACTGCCGATAACAGCTATGGCGCCAAGACTCTGTTTGCCACCTGGCCTGATGCCAAAGGCAAGATGGAGCTGCAGTTGGTGATGGAGCTGGAAACCCTCGACTGGGAACCGCTGAAAAACGGCGAGTTAGAGCATTATCGCGCCCCAAAAACTATCCAGTACCCGGTAGATGTGGAGCGCTATCTGCTGCCCACCAAACATATGCCCATTGATGGCATAGTGAAGCAGACTTCAGACAAGATTGTTGGCAAGGAAACCGACCCGCTGAAAAAGGCCCGCCTCATCTACAACTGGGTCAGCGCCAATATGTTCCGCGACAACGATGTTATCGGTTGCGGTACGGGTGATGTGGCCACTATTCTCGAGAGCGGCAAACTGGGTGGCAAGTGTACTGATATCAACTCGGTATTTGTGGCCTTGGCTCGCGCCGCCGGCATACCTGCCCGGGAGATGTTCGGGCTCCGTGTTGGACAGGCTATTAAGATGGGCAAATACTCCAAGAAAGCCTTCGGCAGCAGTGATGCCAACGGCCTGGCCAAGGTCAGTGGTGGTCAGCACTGCCGTGCCATGTTCTATCTGGCGGGTTACGGCTGGTTGCCGGCCGACCCTGCGGATGTGACCAAGATGCGTTTGACCGAGAACAAGCAACACCAGGATCCCGATGTGCAGGCGGTCAACGACTATCTGTTCGGTAACTGGGAAATGAACTGGGTTGGTTTCAACTTCGGTCGTGACTTTGATCTGGCGCCCATGGCCGAGCAGACGCCGCTGAACAACTTTGGCTATCCTTATGCCGAAGTGGATGGCGACCCTGTGAACTACTATGACCCTAAAGTTTTCGCCTATGATTTCCAGTCAACAGAACAGCTCTAAGGGGTTTTTGGCGACACTGGCGGCTGCAGTTGTTGCCGCTGTCGCCTCCAGTCTGTGCTGTATTGGGCCGCTGATCTATCTGGTTTTTGGGGTATCGGCGGCCTCGCTGTCGGGCATTGAACAGCTGGGCTGGCTGCAAGTGCCCATGCTGGCGCTGTCGACTCTGTTGATCCTGCTGGGTTTTTGGCGTTTGTATTTTTCCAAAAGGCCTCTGTGCACCGCGACCATGAGCCGCACCAGAATGTTGCTGCTCTACTGGCTGGCAGTGCCTGTGGTATTGGCGTTTCAGCTTTACCCTTTTGTATTACCTTGGCTGTTAGAGGTGTTTGAATGAGAAGCTTGTTACTGGTTTTACTGCTGCTGTGCACGCCGTTTGCCTGGGCGGGGAATCTGGTGGTCACCCTGGATGTTAAAGGCATGACCTGCCCTTTGTGTGTCACGGTAATCAACAAGGCGCTGCGCAAGACAGAGGGCGTGATTAAGGCCAAGTCCTCGCTCAAGACCCAGCAGGCCAGAGTGATAGTGCCTGAAGGCTTTGATATGGATGCGCTGATAAAGGCGGTGGATGAAACCGGCTATAAGGGCAGTATCAATAAGATAGAGCCAGAGGCCTAAGCTCTAAGACCCGGTTCATTCAATAGGTTCAGCTTGCGCCAAAAGCAAAAGCTCTGTCCAAAAAAGCGTGCTCTAAGCACGCTTTTTTGATGGGTTCAAGCCTTGAGCAACGCTCGGCACAGTTTGACGAAGTCAGAAGAGGTGACTATGCCCTGCACCTTGTTGTGCTCGTCCACTACAGGCAGACAGCCATGTTTGTTGGCAATAAAATAATCCACCACTTGGGTCAGTGGGGCATCGGCCTTGAGTGGTTCAAAGTCGGTTTCAATCAGATCGGCTATCAGGGTACCGCGTTCTTTTCGTTCCAGCGCCCCCTGACCGTAGCGGGTCAGTAGATTGACTACAGTGGCAATCATCTTTTTATGAGTGAGTATCCCTACCAGAGTGCCGCTGGCTTCTGATATCACCGGCAGATGGCGCACGCCCCGGGAATGCATCAGTTGGTGGGCGTCCTTGACGCTGGCGCCGTCACTGATACACACCACCTGGGTGCTCATGATGTCTTTGACTTTCATTGTCTTGTTCCTTCACCTGAGCCCTGAGAGGGCTAATTCTCTGTCCTGTAAGGCATTTTGCCCCCTGTTACCGCGGGCTGCAAGTGCCTTGGCCTAAAGCGGACGTCATTTTGTTTAACCGACTGAATTCGTTTGAATATCAACAGATGTTTACCTGGTTGTCACAATTGTGTAATAGTTTGACTTCACAATCTGGACATCCGACCTCATACCAGCATTATGAAGCGTTTTTAAAGGAATAATAACAATGACCCGCAACTTCTCCCGTCGTGACTTTCTTGTCCTCTCAGCCAAAGGTGTTGGCGCTGCCGTACTTTCATATGGCCTGATGGGCTGCTCCAGTGACAATGATGACAATACTGTCGCCGCCGATTTTCTTCATGGTGTCGCCAGTGGTGATCCCACTCAGGATGCCGTGATTATCTGGACCCGGGTAACACCGCAAACGGCGGGGGATGTCAGAGTATCCTGGCAGGTGTCCCGTGATGGTGCCTTCAGCGACTTGGTGACCACAGGTGAAATGGTGACCAATGCCGAGCGTGACTACACGGTTAAAGTCGATGCCATAGGGCTGGAGAGCGGCAGCCGCTACTTCTATCGTTTTATGACGGGTGACAAGACATCCACAGTCGGTATGACCAAGACCCTGCCCGAGGGCGCGGTCGATTCGGTCAAACTGGCGGTTATGTCCTGCGCCAATTTCCCGGCCGGTTACTTCAATGTCTATGAATTGGCGGCGCAGCGGGACGATCTCGACGCCATGCTGCACTTGGGCGACTATATCTATGAATATGGCCGTGGTGGTTATGCCAGTGAACATGCCGCCGAGCTGGGCCGTGAGGTACTACCCGCGGGAGAGTTGCTGTCCTTGAGCGATTACCGTACCCGCTATGGCCAGTATCGCGGCGATGCCAGTTTGCAGAAGCTGCACGCCAAGCTGCCGTTTATTACCGTCTGGGACGATCACGAAGTGGCCAACGACACCTGGAAGGATGGTGCCGAAAACCATAACCAAGGGGAAGGGGACTTCGACGCCCGGAAACAGGCGGCATTGCAGGCTTACTTCGAATGGCTGCCTATCCGCCCATGGCGCGAGGGCAATCATGAAGAGATCTACCGCAGTTTCAGCTTCGGCGATCTGCTGGATCTGCATATGCTGGATACCCGGGTGTTGGCCCGTGACAAACAGTTGGACTATGGCAACTATCTGGATCCGGCTACCGGCGCTTTCAACGATCAGCAGTTTCTCGCCGACGTGACCGACACTCAGCGTACGCTTCTGGGCCAGACCCAACTGCTGTGGTTGCAGGGAAAACTGTTGCAATCCAGCGCCAAGTGGCAGCTTTTGGGGCAGCAGATACTGATGGGGCGGATGATGTTGCCGGCGGCGATAGCCACTCAGCAGCTGTCTATTCCGCAGTTTGCCGAGTTGGCGGCATTGGCGCAGCTGGCGGCTCGCGCTCAGGCCGGCGATCCGACACTGACCCAAGCGGAACTGACCTATCTGGCGGCCAACCAGGCCAAACTGACGCCGGAAGTGCTGGCACTTTTGCAACTGCCATCGATCCCCTACAACCTGGATGCCTGGGATGGCTATGCCTATGAGCGTGAAGTCGTGCTGGCCACTGCCCGGGCCTCGGGTAAAAACCTGGTGGTGATTGCCGGTGATACCCACAATGCCTGGGCCAATGATCTCAAGGACAAAGATGGCAACATGGTTGGGGTTGAGTTTGCCACCAGTTCGGTTTCCTCCCCTGGGCTTGAGTATTACCTCAACCTGCCTTCAGAGCAGATCCCGGCGACAGAGGCGGCCGTTGTAGGGCTGGTGGATGACCTTAAATACGCCAATCTGTTGAACCGGGGTTATATGACGCTGACCTTCAGCAGCGAAGAGGTGGTCAGCGAGTGGTTCTATGTGGACAGCATTCTGAGCAAAGATTTCACTGAAGCAGAGGGGCGCCGTGCCATTGCCCGTTCTTTGGATGGAAAGCCGGGGATCTTGCTTGGCTGACAAGTGTTTCAGGCATGCCTGAGGCGTTTGCACCTTTTTGGATGAGTTGGGTTTGAAATAGGTGCCAAACGAAAACTTAAAGTCATACCTGAAAAAAGGACAGTCCAAGAACTGTCCTTTTTCGATTCAAAATATGGCCAGAATCTTTAAATATTTTCAGTCTGCCAGGTTCATTTATCAGTGCTTTTTTGCCAGCCAATTTACCAAGTATCACCATGTGCTTAATTAGCAGTTCTCTGCTGTTTGATGCGAATTTCCCCTCTCTAGTGAAATTAAAGATCCTTGAAGTGAGAAATAGATCACAAATAAGCTTTTGCTGATTTAGCTCTATTAACAGACTCTATATTGATTAATTGGTGATGTATGTCACGCTAATTAATTGCTTCACTATCAAAGTTATACATTATGGTCATTTTGACCAGACAATTTGACCAATGGCTGTTTGGAGCTAAATCCTGTTGATTTGTGTTTTTAAATTGGCCTTTGGTTTTTAATTCTTTTTCATAAATTAATTTTGGTTTTAATTTCTGTGGCCGCGATAGTGTGTTGTTGATCACATGTCTGTATTTGTTATTTATTGTCATTTCTTAGGATACTCCTGCTGTGAGTAAGGACTTTACCTGACTCGAGTCTGTGGCACCCATGCCGCAGTTGGAAATTGCACATAACAAGAGAGTGTGTGAAATGACAATGAACAGACGACAGTTTTTCAAACTCTGTGCTGCCGGAGCTGCAACATCTGCAATCTCTGCACTGGGATTGATGTCTGAAAAGGCATTTGCTGCGGTCAGACAATTCAAACTGCTCAGGGCGAAAGAGACGCGCAATAACTGCTGCTATTGTTCAGTAGGTTGTGGCTTGTTGATGTACAGCCAAAGCAGTAATGGCAAGAATGCCGAGCAGCACATCTTCCACATCGAAGGTGATGCCGATAACCCAATCAATCGCGGTGCCTTGTGTCCCAAGGGGGCCGGGTTGGTGGATTACGTGAACAGTCCTCATCGACTGAAATACCCTGAAGTCAGGGCTCCCGGCAGTGATAAATGGCAACGTATCAGTTGGGAGGAAGCGTTTAAACGCATCGCTCGCTTGGTCAAGGATGAGCGTGACGCGAACCTGGTTGAGAAAAACGCCAAGGGCCAAACTGTAAACCGTTTGACCAGTCTGGGGATGATGACCTCATCGGCACAGGCCAACGAAGGTTGCTTCATGACCCATAAATTTGGTCGTGCCATAGGCATGCTGGGCCTGGATAACATTGCCAGGGTATGCCATGCGCCGACACCGGCCGCCATGGCACCGACCTTTGGCCGCGGAGCCATGACCAACCACTGGGCCGATATGAAAAATACCGATCTGGCGATTGTCATGGGGGGAAATGCGGCTGAAGCACATCCGGTTGGCTTTGGTTGGGTAACCGAGGCGATGGAGCACAATAATGCGCGCTTGATTGTGGTGGACCCTCGCTTTAACCGCAGCGCTGCTGTGGCCGATACCTATGCTCCATTGCGATCAGGTACAGACATCACCTTCTTGCTCGGGGTCATCCGTTATCTGCTCAGCACCAATCAAATCAACCTTGAGTATGTTAAAGCCTATACCAATGCCTCGTTTATCGTGCGTGAAGACTTTGACTTCAACGAGGGGCTATTCAGTGGTTTTGATGAAACGGCCAACACCTATGACAAGTCTTCCTGGTTCTATGAATTGGATGATGAAGGCTACGCTAAAGTCGATCCAAGCATGCAGCATCCCCGCTGTGTGTTGAACCTGTTGAAAAAGCACGTTGAACGCTACGACCCTGATACGGTTTCGAATATCACAGGTACCCCCAAAGAAGCCTATTTGGATGTATGCAAACAGCTTGGGGCAACCCATGTCGACAACAAAGCGGCCACCTTCCTGTATGCGCTGGGCTGGACGCAACACAGTGTCGGCGCGCAGAACATTCGTACCATGGCGATGATCCAGTTGCTGCTGGGTAACATGGGAATCATGGGCGGTGGGGTCAATGCGCTGCGTGGTCACTCAAACGTGCAGGGGGCTACTGACTTGGCGTTGCTGTGCCAAGGTCTGCCTGGTTATCTGAAACTGCCACAGGATCAAGATATTAATCTTGAAGCCTACTTGAACCATTACACGCCCAAACCGCTGCGTCCCAATTCAACCAATTACTGGCATAACTACCCGGCCTTTACTGTGTCGCTGCTGAAATCTTTCTATGGCGATTACGCCACGGCTGAAAACGATTATGGCTATGACTGGTTGCCCAAATGGGATCAACAGTACGATATCAACAAACAGATAGACATGATGGTTCACGGTGAAGTGAATGGGTACTTTATTCAAGGTATCAATACCCTGAACTCTCAACCAGATAAACAGAAAGTATCCAAAGGTTTATCAAACCTGAAGTTTCTGGTCATTCTGGATGCCTTGGCGAATGAAACTTCAAGTTTCTGGCGTAATGCGGGGCAGTTCAACGATGTTGATACCGCCAATATTCAAACCGAAGTATTCCGTCTGCCAACCACCTGTTTTGCCGAAGAAAGCGGCTCTATTGCCAATTCCAGCCGTTGGCTGCAATGGCACTTTAAAGGTGCCAATCCACCGGGAGAAGCCCTGTCGGATCCTGCCATTCTCTCCGGCATCATGCTGGAACTGAAACGCTTGTATCGTGAAGAAGGCGGCCGTTTGCCAGAGCCTATAGCAGCAATCAAATGGGATTATGCCATCGAACATGAGCCAAGTTCGGAAGAGCTGGCGAAAGAGATGAACGGCTACGATCTTAAAACCGGCAAGCTGCTGAACAGTTTCACTGAATTGAAAGCCGACGGCTCAACGTCCTGCGGTATCTGGATCTACTCAGGTCAGTGGACAGAGCGGGGCAACATGATGGCCCGCCGCGACAACAGTGACCCATCGGGTAAGGGGATAACGCCCAACTGGTCATTTGCATGGCCTGCCAACCGCCGCATTCTGTACAACCGTGCTTCATGCGATGTGCAAGGAAAGCCAAGGGATCCCAGCCGCGTATTGCTCGAGTACAAAGACGGTAAGTGGCAAGGCATAGATGTGCCTGACTTCAATGCCAAGTTGAATGCTCAGGATTCGGCACACCCATTCATCATGCAGGCCGATGGGGTGGGGCACTTGTTTGCACTGCGCGATTTGAAAGATGGTCCTTTCCCTGAACACTACGAACCCTTTGAATCACCGCTGGCGAGCAACCCCTTGCATCCCAAAGTCACCAATAACCCAGTGGCCCGTATGTTCCAGGGAATGCGTGAAACCTTCGGGACCAATGAAGAGTTCCCATATGTAGGCACAACCTACTCAATGACAGAGCACTTCAACAACTGGACGACTCACTGCCGTTTGGCGGCCATTACCCAGCCACAACACTTTATCGAAATCGATGAAACCCTGGCGGCTCAGAAGGGTATTGCCAATGGGGATTGGGTGAAAGTGACCTCCAAACGATCCCATATCATCACCAAGGCTTATGTGACCAAGCGTCTGCAACCCATGATGGTACAAGGTAAAGCTGTGCACACCATAGGTATTCCACGCCATGGCAGTTATGAAGCACTGACGCAAAAGAGCTATATCGTCAATGAGCTGACTTCTGCAGTGGGGGATGCCAATACGCAAACTCCTGAATACAAAGCATTCCTTGTGAATATTTCTAAAGCGGAGGGCTTTTGATTATGGCTTCTCAGGATATTATTCGCCGCTCGGGTACCGCAGATATCACTCCGGCCGCTCATGCCCGCATCGGCGCGGTACAACATGTGACCAAGCTGTTTGACGCGACCAAATGTACCGGCTGTAAGGCTTGTCAGGTTGCCTGTTCAGAGTGGAACGACCTGCGTGAAGACGTTGGTACTTTCCAGGGCAGTTACCAGAATCCTATGACTCTGTCTCCGGACAGCTGGAACATAATGCAATATCACGAAGTTGTGGATGACAACAAACTGCGTTGGCAGTTTACCCATACCGCCTGTATGCATTGTGCCGACCCGGCTTGTTTGAAAGCTTGCTCAACCGCCGGGGCCATAGTGCAACACGCCAACGGCACTGTGGACTTTGATTCTGACAAGTGTATCGGCTGTGGTTATTGTGCCAGCGCTTGTCCATTCAATGTGCCCAAAGTGAGCGCAAAGGATAACAAGGCCTATAAGTGTACTCTGTGTTCAGACCGGCTCGCTGTGGGTTTGGAGCCGTCATGCGTGAAGACCTGTACCACAGGGGCTCTGCGATTTGGAACCCGCGAAGACATGTTGTTCTACGCAGAAAAGCGGGTCGCACAGTTGAAAGAGCGGGGTTATGCCAACGCGGGCCTGTACAACCCTGAAGGGGTTGGCGGCAGTCACTACATGATGATTCTGCACAATATCAATAAGCCGGAAACCTATGGCATGCCGATAGAACCCCGGGTACCGATTGCAACCGAAATCCGCCAGGACTGGTTGAAGCCTTTGGGCGCTGCCGGCCTGTTGGCCACAGCGGGTATTGCCTTGCTGCACAGGATTACCGTGGGTCGCAATATCGTTGAGGAAGATCAGCCCGGATATGCAGAGCCTGTCATCGAAGCAGAGGAGGAAAAACAATGAGTAACCAGCCGATGATTGTTCGTCATAAGCTCATTGACCGGATCTGCCATTGGGTCATTGTCTTTGTGGGCCTGGTCACCTTCCTGACCGGGTTTGCCTTCTTCTTTCCATCGTTTCAGTGGCTGAGTGGCATAGTGGGTACGCCACAACTGGCGAAAGTGATGCATCCCTTCTTTGGCATAGCTATGTGTGTGCTGCTGGCAGTGATGCTGCTGCGCTACTACAACCACAACAAATGGAACCGGTATGATCTGCCGTGGATGAAGGCCATTGTGTGGGTTTTGCTTCAGAAAGAGGAAAACATTCCTCCAGTTGGTCATTACAACCCTGGCCAAAAGATGTTGTTCCGCTCGTTTGTGGTTTTCGTGTTGGCGTTTATCGTCACCGGCTTCATGATGTGGCAGCCCTACTTTGCTCCTATGTTCTCTGCCGAAGCGGTGAACTGGGCCACCTTGATCCACTCGGCCTGCGGCATCCTGATGCTTATAGCCTTGGTGGTGCATGTATGGATGGCTTGTTGGATTGAAGGTTCTATCACTGGCATGTTGTACGGCAAAGTGTCGAAGGCCTGGGCCCGCAAACACCATCCGGCCATGTTGAACGAACACGAGGATAACTGACCATGAGTCTTGCCGGCGAAATCCCATCAAGTTTTACCGACAGCTCCCCTTTGGCTTTGAAAGTGCTGATCACGGCCGATCCCAAAGAGGTTTACCTACGCCGCGCGGAGCGCTTGGCCGAGCTTGCCAAGGATTCTTCGCTGGAAGATTATTTGGCGCTGTGTCGCTCCATGGTGTTGGTGCAGCATAAGCTATGCGACACCCTAATGGGGCCGGCACCGGATATCGACACCGGCGCCACTATGCCACTGCGCGGGATCCAGAAAAATGGTTACTGGATAGCACTGTTGCAACAACTGCTCAGTGAATTGCTGGATACTGTGCCTGCCAATGTGGTGCAAGTGATACGGCAGTTGATGCGTCAAACACCCGAGCAACTGCAACAGTGGGCGGGCAGCCTGTTGGATGGCCGATTCAGCCAGGTACCGGCAGAATACCGCTTGTTTTTGTGGGCTGCGTTATCTGTTTATTGGAGTCATTGGGCAGCGGCCGTAGCCAGCCGTATGGATACCACTGAGATTAAACAGCAATCCATGTGTCCTGTGTGTGGCAGTCATCCGGTAGCCAGTGTGGTGGTTGATAAACCCCGTGAAGGCCTGCGTTATTTGCACTGCAGTTTGTGTGAAACACAATGGCATTTTATTCGGGCGCATTGCAGCAGTTGCAATCAAGCAAAAGAGATGAGTTTGTGGTCGTTTGACAAATATCAGACGCCGGTTCGCATTGAAAGCTGCGATGATTGCCACGGCTACAGCAAGATGCTGTTTATGAACCTAGATCCCAGGATGGATGCGGTTGCGGACGATATTGCCTCTATGGCTTTGGATGCCAAGTTAAACGCAAAAGGCTTTCATGCTACTACGGTAAATCCGTTTTTGCTGGCAGATGAGCTCTCTGATTAGTTTGGTTATTGGTGTGAATGGCTAAAAACGCGAACTAAGCTCATAGCAACAAGGACAGCTCAGGGCTGTCCTTGTTTTTTAGTTCTTGCTTTTTGACGCCTGCCGGCTCAGAAGGTTGTTTCCCTGCTCAGGGATGCTGCCGATGGAATTGATATCTGGCCTGATGGAACTCATCCGGGCTGTCCGGCGCTTCGCTCTCGCAGTAGTCGCTCAAGTGGGCTTGGCTCAGTTGCCATCCTGCCCGCTCGGCGATTTCCCGCAGTTCATCCAAGAGTGCTTCTTCCATGTCGAAATGCAATGCCTGCAGCATACTCCTGCCCCAGAGGCTGAAGCAGCCGTCATTGCTGTATTTGACCAGCGGGCTCTCGGCTATCGGGCGCTTGGCTTCACCGCGCCAGTAACCCAGGTACTCACCATCGGGCAGTTCGGCCACAAAGGCGATGTGCTTGCAGGTATCACTTATGGCTTTAACGTTGGCGGCTATTTCGGGGTCGGCCCAGTCATCTTCATTCAGGTAACTGGTATCCTCCCACGGCGCCCAATCTTCATCTTCAGGAAAGCGGACGAACAGCTCGCTTTCAAGCCAGTCTCGGCAATGTTTAAGCAGGAAGGCCAAATCTTCGGGGCAAGCTTCATTGCCCAGTCTGTGACTGGATATAAAGGTTGTAGGCATAGGTCCCTCTTGGTTGGTGTAAGTTATTGATGGTCAAATTCAATTTTCTTGGCGGCTTTGCGACAGTGGCCTGAAGACCAGAGAGGGAAAGGCCCGGCTCAGAAGCTCGCTGTCCAAAGACAGCGTTTGGGGCACTATTCCCTGTGTTTCCGGCTGCAGCTTGCCAAACTTCCTTGGTCGATAAATTTTGAGGCAAGCCCGCGCCTCAAACAGTTGATATGGCGCCAGAGCCGAATTTAATTTGCGCTCCTTGAGGCCCAATTTGAGGCGGACATTGTCCCCGAGCCGCTCAGGCAGCAAGGTCGGCGCCAACTCGCTTGCCAAGTTGGCTTGCCGCTCCTTGGGTATCAAATAAGCACAGCAATCTGGGTTATCCAGCAGTAGACGGGTCAAGCGTTGCAGCCAAGGTGTCAGGGTCTCGCTCCCTTCCGGTGGCATCACCAGCAAGAGTTGCTGCTGGTGGAGCTCGTTGGCGCGAAGATGACGAAACAGCCACAGTGGGCCGCCGAGCAGATCGGACAGCTCTTTGAGCCTCGCCCGCTCGGCTTGGGCCTGCTGCCGCTGTTTTGCCCGCGCCTGCGACAAGCGCTCAACCGATATCTCTTCGCGTTTAAGCTGGTACAGATTCAGGTATTCACCCAGAGTTTGGCTGTAGAGCTCCAGATTGTAGCGCCCCTTACGGGGCACCAACTCGCCGCCGACAGAAAAGGGGCGGCAGTCACTCACTCTGAGGTCGGCGCCGAAATGGCTCCGACAAATCCAGGTGGCTTTGAGCCCTGCCAGTTTGGCCGGCAAGTAGTAGCGTGCAACTACCGGTAGGCTAAGCAACATCAGCAGGGCATACAGCAGCCAGTTGATGGCCTTCAAGTCAGGCCTCGGTCGGTAGATGCTGGCGTACGGCCATTACCTGTTGCATGAAGCTCTGCTCTGTGTGGAACAGTTGCCGCAGCAGTTGACGGAAGTTTTTCACCAGCTCATGTTTGACCCCGGGTTCATCCTCAAGCACCACCCGGAAGTAGTTGCCTATGGCCTCAAAGGAGATGAGATCTGTCTGTTCGCCAAATTGGCTTTGGCAGATGGCCTGGATGATCCTGCTCCAGTCTTCGGCGTTCATCTCCAGTGGCAGCAGGCTTTGCACGCTGGCGGCCAGCTGTTTCATAGTGGTCGAGTCCAGCTTGAAGATCACGTTGACAAAACCGAAGTTGGCCATGATCTGGTACAGATCGCGAAGATCCAATGGTACGGCCTCATCAGGGGCTTGTGCAGAATCTTCTGTGGTCTTGTCCTCGGCTGAAGTTGCGGCGCTGGCGGCTTGCCATTCAATCTCATGCTGTACTTCCTCGAGGGCGCCCAGCACAGCTCTCGGGGTGGCAAACAGTTCACGGAACAACTGCCCCAAGGCCTGCATCTGAGTCAGGCTTGATACCTTGGCGGGCTCTACCTCGAAGACACATAGACCTTCATCATCCTTGGCCTGCAGCGCTTGCGCCAGCTCAGGTGCTCTTTGATTGAACACGGCACAGATAAAGCGTTGCCAGTTGACGGGGTTATTCATATTGGCACCAGGGCACTGGGCCTCTATGGCCGCGCCCAGGGCGCGGGTTTCCTCAAATGCCAGATCCAGACTAACGCTGATACCCTGCAAGGTAACCGATTGGCGGATGATGCGACGGAATTTGAGCCGGGTTTCGTTATCTTTAAAGGTAACACTTGGCTCAATTTCGGCGCCCGGCGCCTGAGGTGTTTGAGATGGCTGTGGTTTTGGCTGCTGAAGCTCCGCCAGTTTGGCCGCTGCCTGCGCCGGGCAAACCGGTGGCCGCATGGCTTCAAGGTCTGCAATCGCCGAGACTATGACGTCATCACCATAGTAACGGGCAATTATTTGCAGATATTGTCTGGCCTTTTCACCATGCATCAACAGAAAGCCCAATGGATTCATGCCATCGGCATCCGGGGTTTGCGGTTTGACAAAGCCTATGCTGCCCGAGGATTCAGACTTGAGATTCGGATCCAGCATCCAGGGATCGGCCCCCAGTTCCAGCAAACACTCGAAGATCCCGGGGCGATCGGCGAAGGCGGCCTCGAGCAAGGGATGGCTACGCCCGGGCGTCAGTTGATTGATCTTGGCTCCCTGTTGCACCAGTTGAGTGACCAGCCCCTTCTTGCTGGCTTCGACAGAAGAGTGGGCATCGTAACAGTACTGGCTGGTGATGGCCGCCAGCAGTGGGGTGTCGCCCAAAGGCGAGACAGCATTGATATTGGCCCCGCGGCTCAACAAAAGGTCGATACAGGATTGAATACCAAAGGTGCAGGCCGTCATCAGCGGCGTTGCCCTGGAGTCGGGATCCGGATCCAGTACCTCTATGTCCATTCCGAGATCCAACAGGGCAGCCACAGTCTTGGCGCGATCGATTGGATTGATGTCCGAATAGTTGGACAAACATTTGTGCATGGCATTGGAATGATCGAAGCCGCCGACATGATGAATGTCAGCACCGTGCTCGGCAAACCAGCGCAGCAGTTCCGGGCGTCCCGGCATGGCGGCGGCAAAGATCAGGTTATTGCCCAGATTGTTGACTTCATGGATGTTGAATCCGGTTCTTTGCCACAGATAGCGGACAAACTTGAGACTGGTTTCTTCGTTGATAATAGAATGATATCTCTGAACCGTGCTCATCACCCCGGATTCGTGGAACTGTCCCACGGGCACTGTCGGGTCGACACCATAGTCGATCAGCAGATCAAACATGGGGCGGCAGTATTCAAAGTCGTTTTCCGCATCGTAGAGAATGCAGGAGAAAATATGGGTGATATCCGGTTTGGTTGGCGTGCGCTCCACATCCAGGGAGTAGGGCTGATCCACAGCGGCTCCCGCCTCCAGCAGAATTTCCACCGCACTGAGATAGAGTTGTTTGTGTTGTTTGAGCTTGGCGTAGCGAAAACAGAGGAAATACAACAGGCTCCAACGACAGGCATCATTGCCATCCAAACAGAGGCGATCCAGATCCTGTTCGCGCTCTATCAGAAGCCGGAATAGTTCCAGGCCGTCCTCTTCAAGCTCCCACAGTACATCTTCGGTCAGCCAACGTACCTCGGTCCAGGCGCGCATAGTCGGGAAACGTTGCAACAGATATTGCGCCAAAGACCAGCGTTTCTTATGCAGTGCCAGGGTAATTGCCGTTGCCGGGGCTTTGTGGTTGCCGGAGAAGCTCTGATGCACATCGGCCAGTTCAAAATCCGGGAACAGGGCAACGATATCGCCCACAAGTTGTGGACTTTGCAGTGAGTGTATCGCCCAGGCGACCGCATCGGCCGGGATCTGGAATTGCTGTCTCAGCTGCAACAGGCGCCGTATTACAGGCTCGTTGCGGGTGCGTATCGCCAGCTCCAGCAGTGAACCTCCGTCATATTGCCGTTGCAGATCCAATCCCAGACGCAGCAAGAGTTCAAAAATGGCTTCGCGATCCTGAGAGGTTTCCTCCGGTTTGTTGGCGAAACAGTGGAAATAACCTGAGACCATCTCCTCTGTGACTTCAACCTGGGTATCACTCAAGGCAATTAAGGTTTCCAGCGTGGCCAGGTCACTGCAGTATTCGAACGCCCAGTTAAGGGTATTTGGGCTCAAGGGCGGCTGGAAACCTTCGCCCAGCATCTGCTGCACAAACTCATGATCTCTGCGAAGCAAGGCGATATCCAGAGCGGTCCATGCGGAATCTGTCTGCAGCAGGCTGCTGAGCCCTGCCTCCTGCAGCATGCTGAACATGGCACGCTTTTGTGCCGGGTTGGGCTTAACCCTGAGATGGCTTGGATAGAAATGGCTTACCCACATTTCATCATCCATACGGCAGTTTTCATTCACCGGCTCGCCGCGCAGAGCAAAGTTGGGGTTGATGCCACCTTGCAACAATACCTTGAGCAGTTCGAGCCTGGCCTGGCTGATAGTCAGAAACAGGGCACTGCGATTCTCAACGGGATCCACGGCGCCGTGGCGCAGCAACAGGGCGACTTCATCCAGTCTGTCCTGCTCCATGGAACACAAGGCATAAAGAGGCGTGCAGAAGAGTTCGGTGCCACCGGCCGTGGTGAAAGCGAATGCCTGGTTGACATCGGCGCCCTTGGCAATGGCCAACTCGGCAAATCGGCAGCGTTGGCTGGATGACAGGTTGGTGTGACACAGGATCGGGCCGATAACCGACTTGCCAGTGAAATCTGCTTGGGTTGTCAGATAACGCTCAACCTCGGCGGCATCGGCAGAAAACAGATCCAGGCTGTCATCCAGTACCAGACGGGACTGCAGCTTCTCCTTGTTCAGCAGCATGCGCGCCACTTCCGGCTGATGGTGGCTGATATCCGCTCCCAGTTCTACCAGGCGAGTCAGCAATAGGCGTTGACCATTCTTTATCGTCATCGCCAGCAAGGTGTTACCAGAGTAACGTCGCTCTAAGTCACAGTCGTATTGCTGTTCAGTTAACATATTGAAAATGGAGAGTATTTTCAGTTCTGGCATGGGAGAGTTGAACAGCTGAAACAGCAGTGAATCACAATATTCGCGCTCTTCACTGCCTTGATATTCAATGCCGTGAGACAGCAGTAACTGCACAGTTTGTTGCTCCAGCACCGGGTTACGACTGAAGCAGTGCCAGAAGAAACATTCATCATCCAAAAGCGGCAGTTGCTGTTCCAACACCGCCTTGACCATACGATAGTCACCGCGGCAGGTGGCCAATGACAAGAGGTTAAATTCACCCTGCCACAGGATATTGAGATTAACCTCTTGCTCGCTGAGCATCAGCACCATCTCTGCCGAGCGCAGCGCTCGTTGCAGCAGATGATTGGGTTTACGCTCTTTATCCAACAAGTGACGAATACCGGCGCCCAGTTTTAATAGGTGCTGGACGACTCTGTCAAACTTGGGATCGGCCTGTTCCAGCACAAAGTCCAGTGGCCTGCATTGGCGAAGTCCGTCCTGAACCAGGCTGTGATCGACATTGTCTGTGCTGACAATTTGGCTGATAGCCACCAGATCCAGGTTGAGAATGTGGTCCTTGAGCGCACCGCCTAAGCTGCGGCTGTCTTCCGTGAAATGTTCCATTGATTAGTCTCTTGATGTTGTAACTGCATCACCGCCTTGCGGGCGTGATTACACTAAAGGGTCTAAGTCCATTGATAAACCGGACAAAAGGGACAGCAAGTGTGAGAGATTGCCCCTATCACTAGCGCCATTTGGAGTCGTTTTTACTTTATGAACCTGGGGCTGTTATCACCGAAATCCATGATGGCCAGCTCGCTTTGGTTTGCTGCATCGTCAATGATTCGTTTGACCAGTGACAAACAGTCGCGAAAGCTCTGCTCTGCTTGGCCCAGACAGTTGTGGTGCACTATGGCGCCGTGGCTGAGTATGCCAAGGGCTGTGAGCCGGGTCTGAAACTCCCGGGCAAATGACTGTATCTGCCCGGCTTCATCGTCGCCGGATAAATACTCAAGCGCTAAGAAAAGCATTGAATCGCTGAGCTTTTCGACACATTCGGCGTCGAGCTCAAATTCAGTAATGAGTGTATTGAGTATCTCGATTGACGCGGCCACCTCAGTATTCAGCTGGATAATCAGCATATAAGGAGCGTCATAGTCGTCGAGTCGATTGAGATAGCGTTGTACTTTGTCGGTGGGTTGGGCGCTTTGCCACTGTGCAATACCTTGCATATATTTCCCTGTCATGGCGGCCTTGAGGCCTGTCCTGAGCGTTATTTCGCCGAGTCTGCCTGGGTTGGGCTTGTCAGCGAAATGGCCGCCGGGGATTATCCCACTCTCTTGCTTTACTGCAAAGTTTGCAAAGGTAAATCTTTGAGGTTGCCCATTGTTTACTCGATTTCCTCTGTAGCAGAGTTTTCCGGTAACATCTCGCAGTGACAGAGCCTGCCGATGCAGGCATCTGTGCAGTTATTTCGTCTTTTTCACACGAGTATGGGAGGTAGTGTGGTGCGCATGGAAGCAATAGAGGAAGGTTTCAAGTTAGTGGCCGAGGCCAAGTTCCGTAACAAGTCTGCTCTGGATAGAGCCAGAAAAATCTGGTCGGGGAACAATGTGATGCCTTGCCTGGATAAGTTTGTTTTTCTATTGAAAACGACTGATTGGAGCAATCAAGCTGAAGCCGAATTGTGTGCCAAGGTTGCCGTTGCCCTGTGTTCATCAAAAATATCCATTGCTTCAAGCATCATCTCTGCCAAATCCCCCGAGATTATCGCCGTTACCAATACTCTCCTGGACCGAGGGGAGTGTGAGCTTATCGCTGATCCCAAATCTAACTTCAGCTCGGTAGAGCTGGCCCTAACCCTGTGCCAGCTTTATTTCTATCATGGTTATGCTGACCCACAGACCCGCGCCTCGATAGCTCCGACTGTAGTAAAAATGCTGGAGTTGTACCCTAACCTTGATTGTTCCCTGGTGCTGGGGTGTATCTCCTGTCATCCGCAAGCCGAGAGCCTTTATGCGAGGGTGATATATGCCTGTATGCTCAATCGTGACATCTATCAGCATTGTCCTGCAATAGCCGATATTGCCGGAGATATGCTGGCGGCCGGTGAATACAAAGGCTTTTTGTATAAGCACTCTTTGAAAGTCTTTGAGAAAGTTATCTCCTTCAAAGAAACCTGGGATGCATCTGAACTCGGCTACCTTATTGAAAGTTTGCTCATTGAGCCTCTTGATGTGGAAATGCGCAGCCAGGCAGAGTTAATTGAATCGAATCATAGGCTTGCCAAGGTGTTAAAAAACAAGTCGGATAAAAAATATTATAAGCAACAGGCCGAGTATATTGAGCATCATTATCCGGAGTTTATTAGCCTCAATCGCCAGGAGGCAGCTCGCAAGTTGGCTGTGTCCCGGAAGTTTTATGATTTTGCTTGCCGCGTTGCCGGGCAATATGCTGCCATCAATGACAAGGCCAGACAGCTGTCTGAGCTACTGCTCGAGGCCAATCGCTTTGCCAAAGGCCCGAAAAAGTTTGCCCCCGCGTCAACTGCGGTGAATAGTTTTAAAGATTTCGGGTTGAAGTTGCTGGTTATTGAAGAACTTATGTATAGACAAGACTCGCTTTCGCCCAAGTTTTCATTGGCGGAGTTTGCCGCAGAGTATTGTGGTGGCGAAATTGAGCGCAATGATGCCGGGGAGATACCACAGGTGATAGATTTTTATCAGGCGCTGGATATTGCCGATACGGAACTGGCAAAGGTAACCGAGCTCTATCAGGACGATGGTTTATCCGGTGGGGCTGAGGTCTATTACAATATCAATCCTTATTGGGATCCCGGATGCGGCGACAGCATATTGGCAGTGAAGGATATCGCGGCTGAAGACTTAAGCCTGCTTCCCAATCTTAAATTGATCACCACCACTGACCTTAACAACCTGAGCGCAGGTTTTATTGCTGCAGCCGAAAAACATGGCGTTAAGGTTCTCGAAGAGTGGAGTTAAGCCGTTTGGGGATGGCACAACCTGGGTTGGTTTCAGCATAGGTTGTGCCAAGGTCAATTAACCACTGACAGGCGGAAAATCCAAAATAGCGGTGGCGACATTGAAGTAGACGATGACACCTATGATATCGGCTATCGAAGTCACCAGCGGCGCGCTGGCCGAGGCCGGATCCAACTTGAACTTGCTCAGCAAGAAGGGCAGGGACATGCCTATCAGGCTGCCGATAATCACCACAAGTTGCATAGTCAGGGCGACCACCAGGGCGATATCACCGCCGCGCCAATAACCCAGGGTAAATACCGCAATGGCCATGGTGGCACCCAGCAAGCCGGCTACAAACAGCTCTTTGGCCAGTAGCGACAGCCAGTCTTTGAGGACGACCTCCCCGGTGGCCAGCGCCCTGACCATCAAGGTGGCAGACTGCGAACCGGCGTTGCCACTGCTGCCGATGAGCAGTGGCAAGAAGAACACCAGAGCAACATAGGCTGTGATGGTATCTTCAAAGTAGGCGATCCCTGTGCCGGAAAACACATTGCCGAACACCAGCAACACCAGCCAAAAGACTCGCTTACGATAGAGCATGCCAATACTGGCTTCCTTGAAAGAGCATGCCAACTGCCCCACGGCGCCGTGTTTGCTGAATTCGGCATCGGCCTGGGCACTGGCCACATCCATGGCGTCATCATAAGTGACTATGCCGACCAGTTGGTCGTTGCCGTTGACCACGGGCAGCGCCAGCAGATCATAGTGGGCTATCATCTGCGCCGCTTCTTCTTTGAAGGCTTCCGCTTCTATGGCTATGGTCTGCTCTTTCATAAAGTCTTTCACCAACGCCTTGGGCGGCGTGATGATGAGCTGACGCAGCGACACATTGCCTATCAGGCGTCCGCGCTCATCCACCACATAGGTCTGGTAGATGGTTTCCAGATCCGCTGCCACTTTCCTCAGGCTGTCTATGGCCTCTTCTGCGGTTTGATTGACCCGCAGCAGGGCATAGTCAGAGGTCATAATGGAGCCGACCTTGGAGTCATCATAGGACGCCAGGGTACGCATGTCCTCGCGCTCCGCCTTGGCCAGCGTCGGCAGCAGCAGGGCCTGCTGCTCAATCTCCAACTCGTTGTAGAGGTCGGCGCGCTCGTCTGCCGCCATCTCCATGATAATTTTCCCAAGGGTCTGATGATCCAGTGCTTCCGCCAGCAGCTTTTGCTGCTGATGAGACAGATACCGTAGCAGCGCCGCCGCGGTTTTGGGCTGGCACAGGGTCAGTATTGAGGCCGTTTGCTGGCTGTCGAAGGCTGGCAGCACGGCGGCTATGTCCGCCGGGTGCAGCTCGGATGCCAGCATCTGCATCGCCTTGGCGTCTTTGTTGGCCAGAATAAGGTGCAGGTTGAGTATGATGTTGTTGCTGTTCATAGGTCATTCTCCCAATGAGCTATCAAGAAAAGAAAAATTGTATGCTGGCGCCAAATTGACGGGCGCCACCGCCATACTGATTGCCATAACCCAATTGCCACTGCCAACGGGCGTTGGGTTGGTTTTGCCAGAGTAGCTGGTAGCCATAGTCGCCTTGGCCCAGATACTGGTTTTCAAACAGCAGGGTTTGCTGCTGAACTTTGAAGCCGGCTCCCAGGCCAAAAATCATCGCCGGGCCTTCACCCGACTCCAGGCTCAGCCCTAAGTTGTTGCGCACAAAGAAGCCTTGGGTGGCAATCGGCAGATCGCTACTGACCAGGGCGTGACCCTGCCAGCCACCTCTGTGATGACGCCCCAGCTCCAGTGCCAGAGCCAGAGCCTGAACCTGAGATAAGCCGTTTGTGGCCAGCGGTTGTTTGTAACCGAGTTGCCAGCCGCGGCTCTCATGCCTGTCCCAGGGGGCATCCCGGTTGTCTGTTTGCAGTTCCAGCGCCAATTCGCCGCCAAAGACGGCTTGGTTGAGCCCCAGGGCAAAGCCGTTGTTGCCCGCTTGTCGTTGCCAGTCGACAGCGAGCTCTGTGGCAGCGGCAATATCGGGATCTTCCAGCAACTGAATGCCGGCATGCAGTTGTCCATGCCAGAGCAGGCCGCCCAGCAGCAGCGCATTGGTATATCTGAGTTTCATGCTTGTTCCTCCTGTGTGGGGGAACACTCAAGGTCGTAGATGGGGCAGCAATGCTACCCGAAGCAAACCTGTGTCGGTGCAAGCGCATTAAGCTGACAGCCACAGGGGATCGCTGCGGCATGCTCGCGCATGCAAAGCTCAAAAGGTTTTTAATGGGGAGTAACGGAAAAGGGATTCTTTACTACGCTACTGCCAGGCCTGGCAGTAGTTTGCGAAGCTGCAGACTAGTGCCGGGCAAATAATCCTGTCTGACTGACAGGGCATCTACTGTCACCTATGTGTGTGTCCACAGTGGGTCTCCGTATGGTTAATTCAGCGGCGATTGTATGGTCGAAACCAAACAAGTCAAGCGGGAGATTGAAAAAGCCTGTCAAACAGGGTTTTTGAGTCACAAATAGCGGCTGTATGTTGTTTATTTGTTGGACTATTGGGGTGGAAGGGGTAGCCGTAAGGTTGTTTTTTGGGCGCTATTGGACAAATCCCAGCAGCGGCTTAATATCAACACTATCACTCAGCAGAGTTACCGGAGTCGCAACGCTTTTCATGTCTTCCAATATCCGCATCGCCAGCCTGAATCTGTTCAACTTTGCCATGCCGCCGCTGGCGTTTCACGAGTTCAACAACATCTATACCCAAGGACAGTGGCAACAAAAGTGCGACTGGATAGCCCGCTGGCTGCAGCAGGCGCAGCCAGATCTGGTGGGCTGGCAGGAGGTATTCAGCCCCGAGCCGCTACGCGAATTGTGTCAGTCTGCCGGTCTTGCCCACTTTGCGCTGGTGGATTCGCCGGTCATAGAAGGATTTGTTGCCCGCAAGAGTGTGGTGGCTCTGGCAAGCCGTTTTCCGATTGTTTCCTTGGCGGCGGTAGCGCTGGATGCCGAACTGGCATTTTCACTGGGACTCAAGGATGAGTTTCAAAGCAGTCGTCAGATACTGAGAGCCACCTTGATGCTGCCTGGGATCGGCCACTGTGATACCTATGTGGTGCATTTCAAATCACCTCGCAACAAGTTGCCCAAGGGCGCGGTCGAGTTGCAAGGTGCCGCCGGGCTGCTTGCCGAGAGTGCGCTGGGACGGTGGTCAGCCGCTTTGCAGCGTGGCAGTGAGGCTATGTTGTTGTATCAGGCGATACTCAAGCGGCGCCGGCAAAGCGACAACGCTGTGGTGCTGATGGGGGATTTCAACGCCGGCATAGATTCCAGTGAACTCAAGGGCCTATTGGTGGGCGCCGGGCAGCTCTATAACGGGGATATTCGCGCTGCAGGCCTCCACGGCCTGCCTGATGAAAGGCTGAAACTGCAACTGGCACATTTTCAGCTGCTTGACGCCTGGCAGCTCTGGCGAGAAGTCTCTGAGCCAGCCTGCGGGCAAGTGACAGCTACTCGCCCCGTGACCCATTTTCACGGCTCTCAAGGCAGTGTGGTCGACTATCTGTTGTTGAGTCAGGAGTTTGATGCCCGTAGCCAGCATAGCCTGGCAGAAGTGGTGGATTATCGGGTCTATGACAAACATCTGCTGCGGCCGCAGTTTGAGCAGGATGCACAGGCGAGCGACCATACACCAATACTGGCAGAAGTCCGTTTACGCCATCCCTGACGTTGCACTCAGGTGGGCTAATCAAACGGCCGAAAGTCCCAAAAACGCGCGAAAAAGTTGTCGAAAACTCCTGTGGTGAGCCGACTTTTAGGCTATTATTCGCCCCTTGAAAAGTCACTCGGGTCATCAGGACCCGGTTGCCGACACTCCAGACAGGCGCATCATGGTACTCAAAATCAAACTTAGACCCGGCCGGGAAAAATCCCTGCTGCGGCATCACCCCTGGGTCTTTTCCAGCGGCATTCACAATATCAAAGGCAAACCACAAATGGGAGAAACGGTTGAAGTTGTTGCCCATGATGGCCGCTGGCTGGGGCGGGGCTCCTGGTCGCCGGAGTCGCAGATCCAGGTACGGGTTTGGAGCTTCAATCGTGATGAGGAGATAGACAGGGAGTTCTTCAAACGCCGCATAGTGCGGGCCCAAAAGGGGCGTGATGCCCTGATTGCCGAGCAGGGGCTCACAGGTTACCGCCTTATTGCCGCCGAGTCGGACGGTTTGCCCGGGATCACCATAGACAAGTATGCCAATGTGCTTGTGTGTCAGTTGCTGTCGGCCGGCGCCGACTATTGGCGCGATACATTGGTCTCTGTGCTCTCTGAGCTATACCCGGACTGCGCCATCTACGAGCGCTCCGATGTCGAGTCACGTAAAAAAGAGGGCCTGGAGCTGGTTACCGGCCTGCTGCATGGTGAATTGCCGGCAATGCCTGTGGTGATAGAGGAAAACGGTATCAAGATCGCCGTGGATGTGACCAAGGGCCACAAGACGGGGTTCTATCTGGATCAGCGTGACAACCGTGCCACGGCTGCCCGTTTCGTCAAGGGTAAGTCTGTGCTCAACTGCTTCTGTTATACAGGCACTTTTGGCCTCTATGCCGCCAAGGGCGGCGCCGCCAGTATTGAGAATGTCGATGTTTCCAAGCTGGCGCTGGACACGGCGAAGCAGAACATGGCACTCAATCAACTGGACGATAGCCATGTGCATTACCATGAGGCCGACGTCTTCAAGCTGCTCAGACAATATCGCGATGAAGGGCGTAAGTTTGATGTCATAGTGCTGGATCCGCCCAAGTTTGCCGATAACAAGGCGCAACTCAACGGTGCCTGCCGCGGTTATAAAGATATCAATATGATTGCCATGCAACTGTTGCAGCCGGGTGGCACCCTGTTGACCTTCTCCTGCTCAGGGCTGATGCAGGCGGATCTGTTCCAGAAGATAGTGGCCGATGCGGCGTTGGATGCAAAGCGCGAGTTGCAGTTTATCGAGCGCCTGTCACAGGCTTCGGATCACCCCATAGGTGGCGCTTTCCCGGAAGGCTTTTATCTCAAAGGTTTGGTGGCCAGGGTCTGGTAACTCAGGCCACTTTGGTTAACCAGGCATGATCAACAAAGAACAAAGGGGGCGTGGCTCCCTTTTTTGTACCTAATCTTTTCCAACCACCGCTATCTGTGCTGTTGCCGTCTTGGGTTAACCCCTGGCGCCCTTTACTCTATGGGGAAAAGGGGCTTAAATGCGGCAAGGTCTATTAAGTAAACAGGAACAGAGGATGTTTAAGAAACTGCTTGCCGCAATTGGCGTTGGTGGTGCCAGTGTAGATACCCGCTTGCTCAATGCCAGCCTGCAACCCGGGCAAACCTTTGAAGCCAGAATCGTGCTCAAAGGCGGCGAGGTAAGCCAAAGTATTGCCGGCCTGGAGCTGGCCCTAATGACCCGGGTTAAGGTCAGTGATGGCGACAGCAGCCACTTTATCAATCATTGCCTGGCCAGCTGGCGCATCAGCGAGGGCTTTGAACTTCAGGCCGGAGAGGAGAGAGAACTGCCTTTCATCGGTCAGTTGCATCCTGAGACCCCATTTACCGAGTTGCCTGTGCGTAACAATCAATGCCGGGTCTGGCTGCAAACCGGGCTGGCGATAGATTACGCCATAGATCCGGGCGATCAGGATCTGCTGCAGATCCAGCCTACCCAGCTGTTGCTGCACCTGCTGCAGGCCATGGAGGAGCTGGGCTTTGTCCTTAAAAAAGCCGATGTCGAGCAAGGCTATATCAACACCTCTGGGTTTCGCAGTGGTTCAGGCTGCTATCAAGAGTTGGAGTTTGTACCCGCAGGGCTTGGGATCCGCCTTTTGCGTGAAGTGGAGCTCACCCTGGTACCGGCCGGAAAGCAAACCCATATCTTGCTGGAGCTGGACCGGGCCTTTCGCGGCGATGGCTATCTGAGTCTGACCTTGGATAATCAGGCCGATTATCCCCAGGTGTTGGCCGCGTTGCAGCCTCATCTGGTTTGAGTCGACTGGCTTGAGCCTGGCGTGAGTCATCCCCATATCTCACAATGTGCGGCGATAACGCCGCTTGAGAGGAGAGTTCTATGTTGATTGCTTGTCCCCAGTGCGCTGGAATGAACCGGGTGCCGGAAGAACGGCTGTCTCAAGGCCCTAAGTGCGGTCACTGTAAGCAGCCTTTATTTCAGGGCAAACCCTTTGAGCTGACCGGCGCCAACTTTGCCAACCATGCCCACAAGTCAGAGCTGCCGTTGGTGGTGGATTTCTGGGCCAGCTGGTGTGGCCCCTGCAAACAGTTTGCCCCCATATTCGAGCAGAGTGCCGCCGAGCTGGAGCCGGAGTTTCGTTTCGGCAAGCTGGATACCGAGGCTCAGCAAGCGCTGGCGGCTCAGTATGGGATCCGCTCCATTCCGACCATAATGCTGTTCAAAAATGGCCGCGTGATAGCCCAACAGGCCGGTGCCATGCCCAAACAGGCATTCCAGCAATGGCTCAAGAGCCAGCCAATTTGAGGCTGGATAACAGCAAAGCTCTGGTGGTGCTGGTTCATGGCTTCAACAAAGATGAGCGCGACATGGAGTTTCTGGCCCAAGGCTTGGCCCGGCAATACAGTATCCTGTGCCCCAGATTGCCCACCCGTTTCGGCTCACTGCAACAAGCGGTAGCGACATTGCGCCAGGCGCTGGATAAGCAGAATTGGCAGCAGTATCCCAGGGTGCACTTTGTGGCTCACAGTATGGGAGGCTTAATCGTCCGGCAACTGCTGGCAGAGCAGCCGCCCGACAATTTGGGCCACAGTGTGTTTATTGCCACGCCCCATGATGGTTCACCGCTGGCGAGCCTGGCCGATAAGCTTCCGGGATATTCCCGGCTATTTCAGCCGCTGCAATCTCTGCTGCCGGGGCAGCGCTGGGCAAGTTGGCGCGAGGATAGTCAGGCTCATCTTGGGATCATCGCCGGCAGTGGGACTCAGGATCCCTTGGGTACCTTGATTGACGGCGAGTCCGATGGCCGGGTACCCCTGGCGTCCACCCGTTGTGATGATGCTAATGATTGGATGGTGTTGCCCCTGTGCCATAAGGCCATACATTGGCATCAGGATACGCTGGCGGCGGTACAGGGTTTTCTTGAGCGCGGCCGCTTCGGCGCTGACTAACGGGCATTGGTAATCGGCACTGGTTAAGGGCTCTGGTTAATAGGCACTGGCTAAAGAAAAGTGCCACTGAGTCTCCCGGGTGTTCCGGATAAGCTTACAGATTGTCATTCCGGACCGGGTTCGCACCTTGCAAAATACTCAATTATTATTCACAGAGGGTTTCCAGGCTCACTCAGTTTGGGGGAGCTTATTTATCAGGAGCGAATTTGGCCGCGAAAAAAGGATGGTTGAGGCGACTGACAGCCTGGTTGATAAAACTGCTGTTGGGGCTGGTGATACTGTCCCTGCTGATGGTGATTACCCTTAAGTTTGTTAACCCACCGCTGTGGAGTTGGCGTATTGAACGCTATTGGTTTCCGCCTGCGCCGGTCAAACAGGTACAACATCAGGTGCAACATCAATGGCAGCCGCTGACTAAGATATCTGCCAATATGCAACTGGCGGTGATCGCCAGTGAAGATCAGCGTTTTGCCCTTCATTCCGGTTTTGATCTCAAGGCGATTCAGAATGCCATAGAGGAAAAGCTCCAGGGGGAGCGTCTCAGAGGCGCCAGCACCTTGAGCCAGCAAACCGCCAAGAACCTGTTTATGTGGTCTTCGCGCAGCTTTATTCGCAAGGGGGCCGAAGCTTGGTTCACCCTGCTTCTGGAGCTGGTGTTGGATAAGCCCAGGATCCTTGAGTTGTATCTGAATATTGTCGAATTCGGCCCGGGGATCTACGGCGTCGAAGCGGCGGCGCAGCACTACTTTCATAAGAGCGCCGCCCAGTTGTCGTCCCGCGAGGCAGCCTTGCTGGCCGCCTTGTTGCCCAATCCCTGGCAATATCAAATCAATCCCCCCAGCGCTTACATGAACCGCCGCGCCGACTGGATCCAGCAACAGATGCGGCAACTGGGAAGCGGAACCCTGAAGCAATTGCAATAAAAAAGCCCGCTGGTCAAACGGGCAAACCTGCAAAGGGAGAACAGGTCTAAAAGTTGTATTGCACTCCTATGGCTGCGCCGTCATCTTCTGAGTCGGCCATGCCGGCGAGGCTGGAATGGATCTCACTGCAGTCTTTCCGAGCCTCCAGGAATAGGGTCACACTGCGGTCCAGTTGATAATGCAATCCGGCAAATACGAACTGCCGCTTGAATTCATCGCCGCCATAGGCGCTGGCATATTCGGCACCGGCATCGAGCATGTTGTAGGAGATGAATGGACGCAGGCCATTGATAAATTGATAGGATATCCAAGTTTCCACACCTTGGGATTTTGGCAACATGCGCCCCAAGTTATCGGTATCGTGCCAGGCGTTGTGATTGTAGTTGGCTGCTGCAAACAGGCCGTCACAGCCAAAGCAACCATAGCTGACTCCCATGCCATAGATGTAATCTGTCTCTTGTTGCTGCCGTTGGCCGGTACGTATGATATCTATATCACCCGTGTTGCCACCCAAGGTGAGTTTCCAACCTCCGCCCAGCTGGTAGCCAAGGGCAACTCCGTAGGTGTTGTACATTCGCACTTGAGTGTCATGGAATGAGTCATTCAACATGGAACCCGGAGGGAAAGGATTTATTGGGTCACCACTGGCCTTGAGTTTGGTTAATTCATCTTTAATTTGTGCCTGAACAGCCAACTCGAATGCTCCCCAGCTGTTGCGGTATTGCATGATTTTGTCACCGCGGCCGACACCATTGATTGCGCCATCGCCTTTGTTATAGCTGAATACTCCGGCAGCGTTGCCATCCCACACCATGCCTTGGTTGGTGGCACCGACAACGTCGTACCATACCCCCCATTGCTTACCGAAGGAGAGGCGGCCATAGTTTTCATGGCTGAAGCCGACATAACCCAATCTATTACTGAGAAAATCGTCACTTTCGGCATGTAAGGCACTGTCGCTGCTGTATACCAAATCGGTTTTGCCAACGGCGTTGACGCCCCATTCGAATAGGGTGTCTATGACCCAGCCGTTATTGAGCTTATGGTCGAAGCCGAAGCGTACTCTGGAGCCGGCATTGGCCATCTCGGTTTTTCCCTGGGTGTTGATCACATGCAGTTGCAACCTACCGCCTACAATCACCTGGTTATTCTCATCGCCATAGATTTCGACGGCACTGGCCGTAAAACTTGCCAATATTGATATGACCAATAAGGCTATGGGTTTAATTGCCGGACTTGAACCTTTCATCTTGTTTTTGTTTCACTCTCACTATTTTTATCCGGATTTTATTGAGGCTTTTTCTTTTTGAAAGTGGTTTGTTCTGGCTCTTGTGGAATTAACACTTGTTGCCGAGTTCTGTGGCTAAATTATTGATGGGTTTTAATCTACGTTGATGATGGTTGTTTTTCTCTAACCTTTTAATTATCGGTATTTTGTATTTTCCTTTGAGTAGGTTTTTACACTTAAGTGAAAAGTGGAATATAAAGCATGATTAATTTTTGTGTTTAATCCGTTTTCGCTTTTCGGTTTTTTGTTGTTTTTTGGTGGTATGGCTTGTTTTCAGGTTGCAGTTGTTGGCTTTTGTGATTGGTTTTGTGTTTTGAATTGTTGCTATATATTTTGTTTTTTTATTGCTAATAAGAAGATTGTTTGTTTTTTGAACTTACTCTTATCAAGCTTGATCGATAACACTATGAATAGATTTAATAATCTATTATTAATTAATATTCATGAATTTGCTTGAATTCACTGTTGTACTATTGCCGATCACATTGTTTTTAACTTATTCAAGATTATTAAAATCACAACACTCTCATATTCAGTTTCTACTGAATTAAATTTCGAGTGGCTAAAAATAAAACAGCGTTAGGTGGATGCTATGGAATATGTAAATTTTTTTGTAGGTATGTTGGCCATTCTTGGCTTGGCACTCTTGGCTAACCTTAATAACTGGCGCCAGATAAAAATCCGTTATGTGATACAACTGCTGCTGGTGGAATTGTTGCTGGCTTGGTTCCTGTTGAACTCTTCTGTTGGGGTGACAATAGTGGGAGGCTTTGCTGCCGCCTTCTCCAAGTTACTGGAGTTTGCCAAGCAAGGGACGGATTTTGTATTTGGCAGTGTGACCAATGAGGGGGGATTTACCTTTTTCTTCATGGTATTGATGCCGATTATTTTCATTTCTGCCTTGATAGGTATATTGCAGTACTTGAGAGTCCTGCCCTTGATCATCAAGGGGATAGGCATCTGTCTCAGTAAGATTAACGGCATGGGAAAGTTGGAGTCATTCAATGCCGTGAGCTCCATGATTGTGGGCCAGTCAGAGAACTTCATTGCCATCAAGAACCTGGTTCCCCACATGACAGACAAGCAGATGTACACCCTATCTGCCACAGCCATGTCCACAGTATCCATGTCGATTGTCGGTTCCTATATGCAGCTTATAGAGCCGCGTTTTGTGGTGACCGCCTTAATACTGAATATGTTCAGTACCTTTGTGGTGCTCAATATTATTAACCCCTATGAAGTGGATAATTCGACCACAGACCAACTGATGACTGCCGATAAAAAGAGTAGTGGCAAGGTCAGTTTCTTCGAGATGCTGGGGGAATATATCATTGCCGGTTTTACCGTTGCCGTCATAGTCGCGGCCATGTTGATTGGCTTTATCGCCCTGATTGCCTTGGTCAACTATCTGTTTGAGGTGGTGTTCGGTATCAGTTTCCAACAGGTATTGGGTTATGTGTTCTATCCCTTGGCCTGGTTGATAGGTATTCCTGCCAGCGAAGCGATGCAAGCGGGCAGTATCATGGCCACCAAGTTGGTAACCAATGAGTTTGTCGCCATGATAGATATGAGCAAAATGGTCAAAGAGGGGGCCTTGTCGGCTCATACCACTGGAGTGTTGTCGGTGTTCCTGGTGTCTTTTGCCAACTTCAGTTCAATTGGAATGATTGCCGGCGCGGTGAAGGCGCTCAGCCCTGAAAAAGGTGCTGTAGTATCCCGCTATGGTCTCAAACTGGTTTACGGGGCGACTCTGGTCAGCTTATTGTCGGCGGTTATTGCAGGCATCATGCTCTAAGCAGTGGGGAGCCGAGGCTCCCCCCTGTTTCTTCAAACCGAGTCTGCGGCGGCCGGTAAGCTCTCTAGCGCCCCTGGCGTGTCGGCACATACGCGATTGCGGCCACTGTTTTTGGCTTGGTATAGTGCGCGGTCGGCTCGTTTTACGGCCGCTTCTATCGATTCTGTTGCAATTTCAACCTCGGCCACGCCCAAGCTTATGGTGCAACTTATCCTGTCTCCCGTGTCGGCGGTTAGCTGCATCGCTTCGACATTGAGGCGCAGCTGCTCGGCTCGCTGCAGGGCTTGGCTTAGGGAGGCTCCCGGAAGCAAGATCACGAACTCTTCACCGCCGAAGCGGGCCGCCATCTCGGCTCCTTGGCAGTGTTGCTTCAATAATTTGGCCAGGGCGACTATCACCCTGTCGCCCAAGTGATGACCAAAGTTATCGTTGATCTGCTTGAAACTGTCTATATCCAGAATAAGCACAGAGATAGCCTCGCCATTGCGACCGGCCAGCTTAAGTTGATAGTCGGCCTCAGAATAGAAATAGCGCCGGTTATAGAGTTTGGTCAGAGGATCTGTGGCCGCCTGGCGTTTGAGTTCTTCCTGCGAGGCGCGGATATCCTCCAGGATTTTAATCCTGTAGGAGATGATAAATGCCAGGGTCAGGGCTTCCAGCATAATGCCTATGCCGACTCCGTGGCTGCTGAGATAGCTCGGAGAGATCAAGCCCTTGTAGAAGAGCACGGCTATGCCGTTGAAGATCACGAAGAAGCTGTGGCCCACCAGAAAGTACTTCACCAGGGGGTTGCCCTTGCGATAGAGGGAGATACTCACAGAGAAGGTCACCAGCATCATGAGTGCAGCCAGGCTGCTGGCGGGTTTGAGTGCCGCAGAGATATCAAATAAGCCCCAGAACAGGGTCGCCAGCAGTAACAGCAACATCAGCTGCAACGCCTTGTGCTCTGTGGGGTAGAACTGCCTGGTCTCGAAGATGGCCGTCATAAACAGCAGCAGGAAAATCGGCATGGTGATCAGCGACAGATTGAGCATGAAGACGCTCGAGCCGTAGGCGTTGAACACGCTGGCAACTAAGCCATAGGACAGGGCTATCCACACCAGACCCGAGATCAGATACAGCGAATAGTAGATGTTCTCTTTCTTACTGGTGGCGAAATACAGCAGGCAGTTGTAGAACACCAGTGCCAGCAACATGCCCACCATAAGTGCAATATCATAGTGAGTGCTCACAAGGGCCCGCCGCGAGTTTTCCTCATCCATCAGTGTCATGGCAAACCATTGATGGGAGTAGGCGTGGCTACGAATATACAGGGTTGTTATCTGATCTGGGGCCAGCTTCAATGAGTAGACGACTGTACCCCGATACATGAGTGGGTTGTCGGCGGCCTGTTCGAGATCCAACTGCTCGTGTCGTTGCAGTTGTTGGCCGCTTTCCTCATAGATGTCGATTTGCTGCACATGGTAAGCATGGGGCAGGTGCAAAAACAGCGGCTTTTCCTGCGAGAGCCTATTGTGCAGTATCAGCTTGAACCAAGTGACCCTGGCATTGGTGCCCAAGGTGGTGACATTATTGGTTACGCCGAAAGGCTTCTGCCTTGCCTGCTCAAAACCGAGGCTCTGGCTGTCATCAACAAAATAGCCGATTTTGAATTCATCAAGCGTGACGCTGCTTTGTTCTATGTCAACAATGGGAAGCTTAACCTGCTCTAATGCAAATAGTTTTAGGCTGGTTAGCAGCAAAAACAGGCACAGCAACGCGTATCTCAATTCCATTCAGGTATCCATCTTCCCTGGCGCCGGCATGTCCAGGCGCCTCTTTATTGCTCAATGGTACCCAAGGATAAAAAGTGTCGCCAGCAATACCATGCGACATGCGGTTTATCGCAGATAATCATTGACGTTGATCTTTCGGTGAATCCATTACCACCATGGTGGTGATGGATTTGACTTGAGGATATTCTCCGAGGACTTCGGCATGAAAACGTTTATAACTGCTGAGATCTTTGGTCTCGACCCGCAACAGGTATTCGTTGGCGCCTGTGATATTGTGGCACTCTACCACTTCCCTGGCGTAGCGGATATGCTCTTCAAAGCCCAACTGGGATTGTTTACTGTGACTGTTGAGGCCTATGGCGACGTAAGCAATAAAACCTATGTTCAGTTGGCTCTTGTCCAATACGGCCCGGTAGCCCTTGATCAGTTTTTTTCGCTCCAGTTCCTGTACCCGCCTCAGGGTGGCAGAGGGAGATAATCCCACCCGCTCGGCCAACTCGACATTGGAGATCCGGCCATCACTCTGTAGCCATTGCAATATTCTTTCGTCAAATCTATCCATGGTGATGTTTTATTGCTTACTTTTCACTTTAAGGGCAAATATAAGCACAAAATTGCGTCCCAATCCATCTAGTATTTGCTGACTGTTTATTTCAGGAGTAAAGCAAGAATGGAGCCTAATTTGCTATGGCCTTTGGTGATGTTTGCCTTTGTTTCAACCGTGACCCCAGGGCCCAACAACATCATGTTGATGACTTCAGGTGCCAATGTGGGTTTTGTTCGCACCTTACCGCATATGCTGGGGATAGTGCTGGGGTTCAGCCTGATGCTGTTGTTGGTGGGGATCGGCGTGACCGGCTTGTTTCAGGCCTATCCTTGGTTGCACCAGTTACTGAGTTTGCTCTGTATTGCTTACATGGTGTATCTGGCGCTGAAAATCGCCTTGAGTCGCCCGGGAAATACCAATGAAGGTTATCGCAGCATGACCTTCATTCAAGCGGCATTGTTTCAGTGGCTCAATCCCAAGGGGTGGTCCATGGCGCTGGCGGCGGTGAGTCTTTACAACCCGAGTGCCAGTTGGCAGCAGTTGCTGCTGATCTCTGTAATATTTGCCTTGGTCAATGTCCCGTCTGTCAGTATCTGGACCCTTATCGGCAAACAGTTGAGTCGCTGGCTGACGGCGCCCAACTACGCCCGTGGTTTTAACCTGTTGATGGGCGGTCTTTTGCTGGCATCCATAGTACCCATGCTCTGATGTTCGCTTTCCATGGCATTAATATGAAAGAAGGCGACCCTGAGTCGCCTTCTTGCTTGGATGCCGATTATCGGCGCTTAACGTGGGCCCGGCTCGGCATAATGGGTCATCCAGTCTTTGACCTGGTTATACCAATAGATGGAGTTGTTGGGCTTCATGATCCAGTGGTTCTCATCGGGGAAATAGATCATCCGCGATTCCACTCCACGGCTTTGCAGGGTGCGGAACAGCTCAAAACCTTGTCCCACGGGCACCCGGTAGTCCAGCTGACCATGGCTCACCAGCGTCGGGGTATTGAAACCTGCGGCAAAGTAATGGGGTGAAATCGACTGGTAGATTTCCGGGTTTTCCCAGTAGTGGCCGAAGCGGGTGCTGTGCACGGCGAAGTCGGAAGCCATCTGGGAGTACATGTCGTACACGGCGGCATGGATCAACAGCGCCTTGAACGGATGTTTCTGCCCGAGGATGATGGAGGTCAGATAGCCGCCGTAGCTGGCACCACCGGCCACCATGCGATCGCTGTCGATCCAGCTCTTTTGTTCAAACCAGTCGGCTGCCTTGAGGACATCATCCAGAGACTTGTTTTTCCAGTCCGGGTTGATGGCATCGGCAAAGTCCTGGCCGAAGCCGCTGGAACCGTGGAAATTAGGCCAGGCGGTGACATAACCCCAGGAAGCGAAGGTCTGGGCGTTCCAGCGATAGTGGAAACCATCGCTGATGGCGTTGTGTGGGCCGCCGTGTACCAGCATAAACAGCGGGTACTTCTTGCTGCGATCGAAACCCGGTGGGTAGTGCACCCACATCTGGATATCCTGGTTGTTGTAACCCTTGTAGGTCACAGACTCATAGCTGCCCAGATCCACATCCTTGAGCAGTTCGTCATTGAACTGCTCCAGCCTTTGGCCCTTGCCGTTCTTGGGATTGATCGCCAGCAGTCGCGCCGGATAAAGGAAGCTGTCGTTGAGGGCAATCAGGGTGCCTTTCTTGCCTATCTGCGGCTGACCATAGTTGGTGTCCTTGGTGATCGCCTTCACTTTGCCGCTCTTGGCATCGATATGATAGATACGGCTGGTGGCGGCATCATCAATGGCGGCGTAGAAGCCTTTGCCATCCGGCGTCCAACTGAACTGAGACACAGATCTGTCCCAATTGGCGGTCAGGGTCTTGAGCTTACGGCTGTGGATATCCAGCAGCATCAGCCTGGAGGTGTCGGCATAGAAACCCGGGATCTTCTGGCGAGTGAAGGCCAGCGTCTTGCCGTCGGGGCTGAAGCTTGGGCGGCTATCGGGCGCTTCGTTGTCCGGTGTCAGGTTTTCTGCCTTGTCTGCGCCTATCTTGCCGAGGAAGATGTCCAGCTTGGGATCGACCCGGTTGTCGGAACCGTAGGCGTTGAAGGCGATCAGTTTCTCATCGGCAGAAACATCATAGCTGCCGGCACTTTGACTCGAACGAGGCAGCTCATGGCCCAGCGTTTGAGTAATGGCTTCTATCTCGCCTCCCTTGGCGGAAATTCGGAACACATGCGCCTGACGACGTTCATCCAGCCAGTGATCGAACTGGGCATAGGGCAGGGCATTCCACTGCTTGGCCGAGGTCTTGTTGTCCTTGTCGGCTTTCAGCTGATCTTGCATCTGCTTCCAGTCCTGCCCGGGGAAGATGTTGCTGATGAAATAAAGATGTTTGCCAACCCATTTGATGCCATACACGCCGGTAGGCACTTCGGTCAGCCGCTGGGCTTCACCCGGGCCATTCATCGGCAGCAGATAGATCTGCCCGGCATCGTCTTCATTGCGCTGGCTGACAAAGGCCAGAGTGTTGCCATCGGGAGAAAATACCGGGTTGCTCACCTTGAGTCCGGCGGCAGTCAGTGGGCGTTGATGTTTGCCATCGGCATCAAAGTACCAAAGTTGGGTCGACCCTTTGTCGGCCTTGACATCATACTCGGTCACGGGGGCGATGATATGCTCGCCGCCGGGCGATACTACCGGGCTGCCGATACGCTTGAGTTGCCACAATAGCTCAACCGACAAGGGCTTGCCCGGCTCTGCCCACGCCGATGCCAGTGGCATCAAGAGGCAGAGCAACAGAATTCCAACCTTCTTCACGGAAAGTCTCCTTTAGATACAGATAGTTATTATATTTGGCAGCGAAGGCTGCCTCGGGAGTATATCCCCGGATGATGAAAACAAGCTTATCCGGGCACGGTTTGATGGGATTATTTTGTGTAACTTTCTGTTAGCGCTCGTACGGTATCGTGCGAAATTTGGCCGTTTTGTGTGGGGTTAAGCCAGGTTATTTATAATCAGAGGCTATAAAGAATAATAACTTAATATTTTGTCGTGCTTAAACTAGCGCTTATTATGCGGTAGATTCTCTCTTCATATACCGTTTCCCGTATAAGGTTCCATATGTCTATTGCAGTTATCGCATCCATTGCGGTATTTCTCGGCGTTCTGTTTATTCTGTTTCACCAACAGCAAAAAGAGCACAAATTATCCCGTCTGGTGCTGATCGGTTTAATCCTCGGCAGTGCCTATGGTTTCCTGATGCAGTCTTACTTTGGCGTGGACAGCCCGGTCACTGCAGAGACGCTCAGTTGGATAGCCATAGTCGGTGGTGGCTATGTGGCCTTGCTGAAGATGGTGATCATGCCCTTGGTGTTGGTGTCCATGGTCGCGGCAGTGGTCAAGTTGGATAAGGGCGGCTCGCTCGGCAAGATCTCCTCCCTGACCATATTTATTCTGATGGCGACCACGGCCGTAGCGGCTTTGATAGGTATTCTGGTCACTTCCATCTCAGGGATTTCTGCCGAGGGGCTGATAGCCGGTAGCCGGGAAACGGCGCAAATGGCAGTATTGGATACCAAGGCGGCTTCGATTGCCGATCTGACTGTACCGCAAATGCTGCTGAGCTTTATTCCGGTAAATCCTTTTGCCGATCTGGCCGGTACCCGTTCCACTTCCATCATTGCCGTGGTGATTTTCGGTATCCTCCTCGGGATAGCGGCCCGCAAAGTGATGCATGAGAAAGAGCAACTGGAATCGCCTATACGAACCTTTGTTGAAGGTGCGCAGGCGATTGTTATGCGCCTGGTGAAGATGATTATGGCGCTGACTCCCTATGGTATTGCCGCGCTAATGGCCAAGGTGGTCGCCTCTTCCAGCGCTGCCGACATGCTCAACCTGTTGGGCTTTATTCTGGCGTCTTACGTCGCCATCCTACTGATGTTTGTTGTTCACGGCATGCTGGTGGCCATGGTAGGCGTTAGCCCGCTGGACTACTTCCGTAAAATTTGGCCCGTGCTGACCTTTGCCTTCTCGTCGCGCAGTTCGGCGGCGACTATTCCATTGAATGTCGAGGCTCAGGTGACCCAGCTGAATGTGCCGCCGGCCATTGCCAATCTGGCGGCCTCGTTCGGTGCCACTATCGGCCAGAACGGCTGCGCCGGTATCTATCCTGCCATGTTGGCTGTGATGGTGGCGCCCAGTATGGGCATAGATCCACTGGACTTGCATTTCATGCTGTCCTTGATTGCCATAGTGACCATCAGCTCCTTCGGGATAGCCGGTGTCGGTGGCGGTGCAACATTTGCGGCGCTGATCGTCCTGCCTGCCATGGGGCTGCCAGTGGCCATTGTGGCGCTGCTGATCTCCATTGAGCCGCTGATTGATATGGCGCGTACCGCCTTGAACGTATCCGGTTCCATGACCGCAGGTACCATGACCAGTCGGCTATTGAAGCAAACCACGGAAAACCAGACGGCCGAACAGCAGTAAGTTGCCCCGGCTAACGGCTTGAGAAAAAGGATAACTCCCCATACTGCCAACTTGGAGTTGAGAAGGCTACAGGGTGTTTATACCGTTCTTATACGAGCTGGTGAGTATGTTGGTGAACATCCTCTTAAGGATGTTCCCTTGTTAACAAAGCCTCCCAAAGAACAAGCTTTCTTAACTAAGCCGCAGATAAACCATTTGTATGGGTCTTTAATGCGCAACGTCGGGGCTGAGCGGCGCCAGACTATGCCTGCTTCGGGTAACAGGCGACGAATGGTTGATGCAGCGACGCATAGCTTAAGCTGTGCATTAATCACCTTGGCAAGCAGTTCGCTGCTCCAGCGGCTACGCTGGTAACCAAAGTCTTCCGGACAAAGCTGGATAAGCAGTGACAG
>NZ_JADP01000036.1:0-43475 GCF_000518445.1 Shewanella sp. 38A_GOM-205m
GCAAAGAATACGGCGGACGGGTAGCCGTAACTGAACCTGAAACGCCAGTATGGTTCGTTCCGATACGCTGCGAAGTGAAGCGTCGTGAACAGCCTTAGCCGGTTTGCCGCAAGCACAGTGGCCGTTATCAATCGGCTTTAGGTGGATGATGAGGGTTTGTTGATTTTGCTCGGTATGGACGGCTTCAAAGCCTTCCCAGAGCGCAATGGGGAAGGTAATATTCGACATTGAGAACGGTTGGGGTTGGTCATTGTTTTTGTTTGGCGACTAAACAATAACTCTCCAACCGTTTTCATTTCCAGTCCACGCTAATCTGCGATGAACCTTTTTTTTGATTTGAATTTGGCCGCCGCGGCTGTAGTCGAGCCGGTTTGGCTCTCGTTGCCCTTAAGCTTATCTCCTTTGTCACCAAGTAGCCTCTATCACCTTCAATCCACTTTAGTCCTGAGTTATTCCGCGTAAGGATCCGGCTGCTGGCCTTCTGCGGTTCAGGTGGATTCATACTTTCTAAACAGATCCCTGCTATACCTTTCTATGCAATCACTTGAACCGCAGCGGCGAATATTTACTCGGTTTGAGTCTCAGGGTGGAAGACGCTGGATATGGCTTACCCTTCATGTGAATAGTTAGAGATTTAAAATAAGTATCTGTGCAAATAAATTCTTTTTAAGTGAATTTAAATGCATTACTATGTTGTCCGTGCCACGGGGGTGGCATTCATTTTATGTCGGCTTTAACGAGTGTGAGGTAAATCCCAAGGTGCGTACCACAGAATTGGTTGATGGTTTTCGTCATTCTGCTCCCTATGTCAATGCTCACAGGGGCAAGACATTTGTTGTGATGTTGGGGGGCGAGGCGTTGGCTCAGCCTAAGTTTCGCTCCATCATCAATGATGTTGCTCTGCTGCATAGCCTGGGGATCAAGGTGGTATTGGTCTATGGCGCCCGGCCACAGATAGACGAAGCCTTGGCTAACAATCAGATTGAGCCTGCCTACCATCAAGGCGTGCGGATCACCGATGAAGCCACTCTCAAGGTCATTAAGCAGGTAGCCGGTTCTTTGCAGTTTGATATTACTGCCAGGCTGTCCATGAGCCTGTCGAACACGCCGATGCAGGGCGCACAGATCAACGTGGTCAGTGGTAACTTTGTCATCGCCCAGCCTTTGGGGGTCGACAATGGTATTGACTATTGCCTCTCCGGCAAGGTGCGCCGTATCGATGTTCAGGGACTCAAACGGCAGATGGAAAACAACTGCATCATCCTGATGGGGCCGATAGCGGCTTCAGTCACCGGCGAGAGCTTTAACCTCACCGCCGAAGAAGTGGCGACTCAGGTGGCTATCAAACTCAAGGCCGACAAGATGATCGGCTTCAGCTCCCAGAATGGTATTTTGGATCGCAACGGTGATGTGATTGCCGAGCTGATGCCCAACGATGCCCAGAAAATTCTCGATAAACTGGCCGGCCAGGGTGAAGGCTGTGTCGGCACCATGGCATTTCTCAAGGCCAGTATTGATGCCTGTCGCAGCGGTGTGCCCCGTTGCCATCTGGTCAGCTATCTGGAAGATGGTGCCCTGTTGCAGGAACTCTTCTCCCGTGAGGGCATAGGTACCCAGATAGTCACAGAGAGTGCCGAGCGCTTGCGGCGCGCATCCATTGCCGATATTGGCGGCATACTCAACCTGATCCGCCCGCTGGAAGAGCAGGGGATCCTGGTGCGTCGCTCCCGCGAGCAACTGGAGATAGAAATAGAGCAGTTTATGCTGATTGAGCGTGATGGCCTGGTGATAGGCTGCGCGGCGCTCTATCCCTTTGAAGAGGACAACGCCGGCGAGTTTGCCTGTCTGGTGGTGCATCCTGACTATCGCGATGCCGATCGCGGTAGCCTGCTGTTGCAGAACATCATAGGCCAGGCCAAGGTGCGTGGTTATTCTAGGCTGTTTGCGCTGACGACCCGCAGCATTCACTGGTTCCTGGAACACGGCTTTGAGCTGGTGGAGGTAGATGCCTTACCGAATAAGAAGAAGCAGCTCTATAACTACCAGCGTCGCTCCAAAATTTTGGCGCTTGACCTGTAAAAACCGGCCCCGCTCAGCGGGGCTTTTTGTAAGCAGGTATATTCCATTTGTTGACATATTATGTCTTTAACTCCTAAGCTAAGCCCACTTATGCCTATCCATTAAGGAGCAAGAGATGAACAGTGGAAGTTACGAGTTGGCGCCATTGACCGGCGTCGCCAGTGGCAGTTTTATCGCCTTGATACTGATGTTGGCGGCCATCTTGCTGCTGATCCGCATTCGGAAGATGCCGGCAACGGCCAAGAGCGCCGCCTCGGGTTTGCTGTTGGTAACACTGGCGGGATCTGTATGGGTATTTTGGCGGGCGCAGGCATCCAAGGTGGAATTGACGGCTCAGAGCCTGGTGGTCGAGGTGCCATTCTACGGCCAGAGCCTGGCTCCAGAGCATCTGCGTATCTCAGAGGCGAAAGTGATTAATCTCGGCGATGCCAGCGGCCCCAGGCTTGGCATGCGTACCCAGGGCATAGGTCTGCCCGGTTACACCCTGGGGTGGTATCGGCTCAACGATGGCAGCAAAGCGTTTGTGGTTCTGACGGAAAAAGATAGCGTCTTGTTACTGCCGACCGACCTTGGTTACAGCCTGCTGCTGAGTATGCCCGAGGCGGAGAGTTTGCTTGAGGGGCTGGGGCAGAACCTGCCAGGATAAACGTTGGATATTGTTTAACTGGCCCGGAAACTCCATCCGGGCCGGTTGTACTTGTTACCTGCGAGAGCGTTTTCGCAGCATATCCAAAGTAAACACCACCAGGGCGGCCCAGATGAAGCCGAAGGTAATGCTCTTTTCGATATCGAAGGGTTCATCGAACAGGGTCACCGCCATGATAAACATGATGCTTGGGCCTATGTACTGGAAGAAGCCCAGCATGATCAGCGGGATCCGCACTGCCGCACCGGCAAAGCACAGCAAGGGGATGGTGGTGATGATACCGGCGGCCATCAGCAGCAGGTTGAGATCCCAACTGTTGCTGAGCATATTGGCGCCGGCTTCACCGGTGCCCAGCAGTAAAAAGCCCAGCGCTGCCGGCATTAACACTGCAGTTTCGACCAAAAGGCCAGTCTTGGCGTCGACATTGACCTTCTTGCGCAGCAGGGCGTAGAAACCGAAGGAGGCTGCGAGCCCCAGGGATACCAGCGGAATCGAGCCGAAAGAAACCAGCTGGATCACCACCCCGGCGGCGGCAAGCGTTACCGCCACCCATTGCAGTCTCCCGAGCCGCTCCCCCAGAAACAGCATGCCGAGCAACACATTGAACAGCGGGTTGATAAAGTAGCCCAGACTGGCATCCAGCATATGATCATTGTTGACCGCCCAGATAAACAGCAGCCAGTTGCCGGCGATAAGAATCGAAGTCAGCAGCAGTACCGCCAACTGTTTCGGGCGCTTGAGCAACAGCCTGAGCTGTCCGAAACCACCGATAAACTGCATCAGGATCCCCATAAAGACGAAGGACCAGATGATGCGGTGCAGCAAGATCTCGGGGGCCGAGACATGATGCAACAACTTGAAGTACAGCGGCGCAAAGCCCCAAAAAATATAGGCGCAAAGGGCGAGAATGACCCCCTTGCGGTATTCGGTTTCAGGCATAGGTACTACACAATGACGAAAAGGAGAGAAGGGCGATTGTAGGGGGCAAAGCCCCTCGGCTCAAGTTATCGACAACAGATTCATTGTTTGAGTTTTAAACAGCTACTCAGCCGACCATGTAAGTCCCTGTACCAAAAGCGATATGGCTGCCTTTTTCATTATGCAGCTCCATTCGACAGACAGAGACCCTGTTGCCGGCACGGATCACTGTTCCTGTGCCGCTGAAGACTTCTCCCCAGCCGGGGCGCAGATAGTCGATCCTGAGATCTATGGTGCTCAGGGTTTGCAGTCGCTGTTGCAGCTGCTCCACTGTCCAGTTGTCGCGACTGATAACTAAGCCGGAGAATGCCGTTAGGCCGCCAACCACATCCAGCACGGTTGCGGTAACCCCGCCATGGAGTATTTTTTGATGTATGTTGCCGATTAGCTCCGGCTTCATTTTGATCTCCACTTCGACACCAGAGGCGTCGTATCGGCGGATCCCAAGGCCGAGAAGATTGTGAAAAGGCACATGTTTATCAAATACTTCTGCTACCTTGGCGAGTACCTCGGCTTGAATGTCCTGGCTCATAGAGCTTCCTGCTGTTGTTGTTTTTTAGAGCAATCAATCTAACGCTAATATGGCCGTTTGCCTAGTCCAGGCGGAAAAATCCCCTCTTGGCTGGCACTCTGGTGTTGGCTTCATTTAGAATAGCGGCCTCTTCTTTGGACACAGACAGTCATGGATCAGCCGCTGAATATCGCTCCCGAGAGCCTCAATCATCCCCAAGACCCTATGCAGCAAGCCTTGCAGCAGGTATTTGGCTACCGCACTTTCCGTGAAGGGCAGCGCCAGGTGATTGAACGTGTGATGGCTGGGGAAGACTGCATGGTGATCATGCCCACCGGCGGCGGCAAGAGTCTGTGTTACCAACTGCCCGCATTGTTGATGCCAGGGCTGACTCTGGTGGTTTCGCCGCTGATCTCCCTGATGAAAGATCAGGTCGACAGCCTGCTGCAGACCGGGGTCAATGCCGCTTATCTCAACTCATCCCTGCCCAGGGAGCAGAGCCTCAAGGTGCTGCGCCAGTTGCATCAGGGGGAGATCCGCCTGTTGTATGTCTCGCCGGAGCGTTTGCTGCAGCATGAGTTTATTGAACGGCTGCAATCCCTGCCGCTATCGATGTTTGCCGTGGATGAGGCGCATTGTATCAGCCAGTGGGGCCATGATTTTCGCCCCGAATATGCCCAGCTTGGCCGCCTGAAACAGCTGTTTCCCGGCGTGCCTGTGATGGCGCTGACCGCCACCGCTGACAAGGCGACCCGGGATGATATCTGCCAGCGGCTCAATATCGCCCCCTATGTGCTTCTTTCCAGCTTTGATAGGCCGAATATTCGCTACACAGTGGCGGAAAAGCTTAACGCCGCCAATCAATTGCGCCAGTTTATTGCCGCGCAGAACGGCGCCGCCGGGATTGTTTATTGCTCCAGCCGTCGCCGGGTCGATGAAGTAGCCGAAAGGCTGCGGTTACAGGGCTATGCCGCTGAAGGCTATCATGCCGGTATGAGCGGCGACGAGCGCGCCAGTGTTCAGGACAGATTTCTCAAGGAACAGTTGGATATAGTGGTGGCCACGGTCGCCTTTGGCATGGGGATCAACAAGTCCAACGTGCGCTTTGTGGTGCATTACGATCTGCCCAAGAGCATAGAGGCCTACTATCAGGAAACCGGCCGCGCTGGGCGAGATGGTCTCGAGGCCGAAGCCTTTATGTTGTTCGAGCCCGCCGATATCGGCCGGGTGCGCCACCTGATTGAGCAGGGTGAACCCGGGCCGCAGCAACAGGTGGAACTGCATAAACTCAATACCATGGCGGCCTTTGCCGAGGCTCAGACCTGCCGCCGCCAGGTGTTGCTGCACTACTTCGATGAGCCCGCGCTGGAGCCCTGCGGCAACTGTGACATCTGCCTGGACCCGCCGAAACGCTACAACGGCACCGAGGATGCACAGAAGGTGTTGTCCTGCATATATCGCTTGGGGCAGAAGTTTGGCATGAACCAGCTGATTGAGGTGCTCAGAGGCTCCAAATCGGCCACCGTGGTCGACCGGGGGCACGACAAGTTATCCACCTGGGGTGTCGGCAAAGACAAGAGCCATGAACACTGGCTCAGTGTGACCAGACAGCTTATCCATTTGGGACTGGCGAGCCAGGATATTACCCGTGGATCGAGTATTCGCCTGAATCCGGCCGCCAGGCCTGTGCTCAGGGGCGAAGTTGCACTGATGTTGGCCGAACCCAGAATTGACTTGCATGTTACCCGCAGGCGCAACGTCAGCAGCAAGGCGCCACTCAACTACGATCGCAAGCTGTTTGCCCGCCTCAAGCAGTTAAGGCGCAGCATAGCCGAAGAGCAGGACGTACCGCCCTATCTGGTATTCAACGATGCAACCCTGGCGGAAATGGCGGCGATTTTGCCTACCAGCCAGGGTGAGATGTTGGCGGTCAATGGTGTTGGTGAGCGCAAGTTGGCCCGCTTTGGCGATCAGTTCCTCGACGAAATAGAGGCTTATCTCGCCGGTGACTGATGTTGCTCGGCGGCTTTCTGCTGACTGAGTTGGTTGACGCCGGCACGCTTCACCAGGCTATCCAGGGTATCGGGCTGTTGCAGCGAGGCCACTCCAATGCGCACGGCATGAGCCACTTGCCAGCTCTGCACTATCGGCTTGAGTTGCTCGCTGACCTGCAAGGCGCCCTGGACCGAGGTGTAGGGCAGTAGGACCACCATCTCATCCATACTGTAGCGCAGCAGTCTATCTTGCTCTCTGAGTTTCTGTTCCAGCGCCCGCTGCAGGGCGGAAAGATCCACCTGACGTATATGGCTGGTACTCAGCAACAACAGGCTCAAGGGGTAGTTGCCCTTCTTGGCGCTGCTGAGCATGGCATCCAGCTGCTGGGCCGCAGGCAGTTTTTCCAGTGCCTCGGTACTCGGTTGTTGCCAGCGGTTACGGCGACTGACCAACCAGATCAGCGCACCTATGATGGCGAGTGCCAGCACAGAGATGGTGCCGTAGGCCTGGCTCAGTTTGGAGCGCTGATCGGCACTGGCAAGACGAATGTTCTGCTGGGTTTCTACCTGCAACTGCTCCTGCTGGCTGAGCCTGGCCTTGTATTGCATAAAGCGGGTATTGTTGAGCTGCTTTTGGGCCTCGGCTGCGGCCTGGGCCGCCAGTTTCATCGCCTCGTATGCCGGTTTGAACTCTGCTCTTTCGGCGTAATAGTCACTGATAAGCTGTTGGGTATAGGCCACTTCATCGGCCAGTTGCAGCTGCTCGGCCTGTTGCGCCGCCTGCATCAACAGCCTTATGCCTTCATCGTCGTTGCGCTGGGCGAGACGTACCCTGGCCAATAGCCGGGTAGCACGCATATAGTTGTTTACTTTGCCTTGTTTTTCATAGGTCTGCAGGGCAATACCCACTAACTCGTCGGCAATCTCGGTTCTGCCCCTGGCGAGTTCTATCACGGCTATTTGGCTGTAACTGTTGGCAAGCTCCAGCGGTGAGCCTATCTCAGGCAGCAGTATTTTGGACTGTTTCAGCAGGCTGTCGGCTTGGGCCATATCCTCCTGCGCCAGCGCGACTCTGGCGGCCATCAATAACAGCACATGGCGAACCTTGCCTTTGGCTTCATCTGTGTCCAGTGCCAACTTGAGATAGTAGGCCGCTTGGCGCAGGTCGCCGGTGGAATACATCAGGCTGGCCATGTCGCCGTAAACATAGGCCAGAGGTGGCCATAGCCAGGACGGATTTTGACTGCTGATATCCGGGTAGATGTCCAGCGCCAGACGCAGATCTTCGATGGCGGTGCCATAGTTGCCAAGGTCGTTTTCCAGCTGGCCCTTGAGTCTCAGGGCGTTGACCAGAGCCTGGGGTTGGTTGTGGCGTTTGGCCTGCTCAATGGCGCCGTCGAGTAACAGCAGTGATTGTTTCAGATCGTCGAAATTGGCATAGGCATCGGCGCGGCAAATTTGAAAATAACTGTCTGCCTGTTCCAGCCTTAGCTGCTTGGCTCTGGCTTCTCCCAGTTCGGCCAGATTGATGGCGGCGCCGTTGTCTCCTAATTGCAGTAGTGCTTCACATTTAAATAACTGTAATCTCAGCACTTGAGCCTGGCTCAACTCTGAGGCCTGACGCTCAAGCTCGTTGATTTGGGTCAGCGCCAGCGTAGGATATTGATAGAGGGTGTTGGCCAGTGTGTCCAACCGCTCCGCGGCCCAAAGCACACAAGAAAATGACCACAGGAGCAAGCTCAGTGCCAAGAGGCGAAAATCCATTTTTTCTCCGCTGAGTGAAGGTGAGTTTTTCCGAGCGAAACCGTGTTGAGATAATAACTATTTTTTATCATTTTTGGCACAAAAAATGATGCTATCGGCAAGATTTTATTCATCTATTTAGCTTTAGATCACCAAGGCTTGAATGGTGCAAATCAGCACTTTAAGCCGAAATTTTCAACTGATGCTGAGAAATATAGGCTTGACAGCGAGCAAGGAGGCAGTTAATTATTGAACTTCTTGAACCCGGTGGGAAGAATATAAACCCACTTTTAACGAATTTTTATCTGGTATAGAACGGCTAAATGAACCCACAAATGCAACTGTCTCTCCTCCTCCTTACTCTCGCAGTCCCTGCGCGGAGGAGCTAGACTTGCACGTCGATTAGCAAGCCAGAACTCAAAACCCCGCGCCAGAAACCGCGGGGTTTTTTGTTTCTGGCACGGGAAAAATCAATCGAAACCCCTGAATGGAGAATCCAGATGTCTGACAGAGTGTTTATTTTCGATACCACCTTACGGGACGGCGAGCAGGCGCTGGCTGCCAGCCTGACAGTGAAAGAAAAACTGCAGATAGCCATGGCTCTCGAGCGCCTGGGGGTCGACATCATGGAGGTGGGGTTCCCGGTTTCCTCTCCCGGCGACTTTGAGTCGGTACAGACCATAGCACGTACCATCAAAAACAGTCGGGTCTGCGCCCTGTCGCGGGCACTGGAGAAAGATATCGACGCTGCGGCCCAGGCCTTGTCGGTCGCGGATCAGTTCCGCATTCATACCTTTATCTCAACTTCAAATATCCATGTGCAGAGCAAACTGAAACGCTCCTTCGACCAGGTGCTGGAGATGGCGGTAGGGGCGGTGAAGTATGCCAGGCGCTTTACCGATGATGTGGAGTTTTCCTGCGAAGACGCCGGCCGGACTCCGATAGATAATCTGTGTCGCATGGTTGAGGCGGCCATCGAAGCCGGTGCCCGCACCATCAATATTCCGGACACAGTGGGCTATACCATTCCCAGCGAGTTCGGCGGCATTATTCAAACTCTGTTCAACCGGGTGCCCAATATCGATCAGGCGGTGATCTCTGTGCACTGCCATGACGATTTGGGGTTGTCGGTCGCCAACTCCATCATGGCGGTGCAACAGGGGGCCCGGCAGATTGAGTGTACAATCAACGGCATAGGTGAAAGAGCCGGGAACTGCTCACTGGAAGAGATTGCCATGATCCTGGCGACCCGCAAAGACATCCTGGGGCTGGAGACTGGCATCAAGGCTCAGGAAATTCACCGCACCTCCTCCATGGTGAGCCAGCTATGCAATATGCCGATCCAGGCCAACAAGGCGATAGTGGGCGCCAATGCCTTTACCCATTCATCCGGTATCCATCAAGACGGCATGTTAAAGGCGCAAAACACCTATGAAATCATGACACCTGAGAGCATAGGCCTGAATCGCAATCACCTGAATATGACCTCACGCTCCGGCCGCCATGTGATCAAGCATCGAATGGAGCAGATGGGTTATTCAGAGCAGGATTATTCATTGGATCAACTGTACGACGCCTTCCTGAAACTGGCCGACAAGAAGGGTCAGGTGTTCGACTATGACCTGGAAGCCTTGGTGTATATGGAGGGCCGGGCGGCGGCCGACGACCACTTCCAGTTGCAGCAGCTGGTGGTGCAATCCGACTCTACCGAGGGTATGGCCACCGCCACTGTACGTATTGAAGCCGCCGGTGAGGTAGTGACCGAAGCCGCTACCGGCAATGGCCCTGTGGATGCTGCCTATAAGGCGATAGCCCGTGCCAGCGGCCAGAGCGTGGATATCTGCAGCTATAAGTTGAGCGCCAAAGGCGAAGGCCAGAATGCGCTGGGGCAGGTGGATATCACGGCTCAGTACCAGGGGCGCAATTTCCACGGTGTCGGCTTGGCTACCGATGTGGTCGAGGCTTCGGCAGCGGCCCTGGTGCATGTGATGAACCTTATTCAGCGCGCCGACCAGGTGGCGGATCATAAACAGAAAATACAACAGAGAAAGGAGTTGGGTGGCGTATGAGTTATCAGATAGCGATATTGGCCGGCGACGGCATAGGCCCGGAAGTCATGGCCCAGGCCCGTAAGGTGCTGACGGCGGTAGAGCAACGCTTTGGTCTGGCAATGGAGTACGCCGAATATGATGTCGGCGGCATAGCGATAGATAACCATGGCTGCCCGTTGCCGGCATCGACCCTGGCCGGCTGTGAAGCGGCGGATGCAATTCTGTTCGGCTCGGTAGGCGGCCCCAAATGGGAAAAACTGCCTCCCAATGAACAGCCCGAGCGCGGCGCGCTGTTGCCGCTGCGGGGCCATTTCGGCTTATTCAGTAACCTCAGACCGGCCAAGTTACATCAGGGGCTGGAACATCTGTCGCCGCTGCGCGCCGATATCTCGGCCAAAGGGTTTGATGTGCTGTGCGTGCGTGAACTGACAGGCGGTATCTACTTTGGCAAACCCAAGGGGCGTCAGGGGGAGGGCGAGAGCGAAGAGGCGTTTGACACAATGAGATACAGCCGCGCCGAAATCCGCCGTATCGCCCATATCGCCTTCGAGGCCGCCCGCGGCCGCCGCGGCAAGGTGACTTCGGTCGACAAGGCCAACGTGCTGGCCTGCTCGGTACTTTGGCGTGAAGTGGTCGAGCAGGTCGCGAGCGAGTATCCGGATGTGGAACTGGAACACATCTATATTGACAATGCCACCATGCAACTGCTGCGTCGCCCCTGGGATTTTGATGTGATGCTGTGCTCCAACCTGTTCGGCGACATACTTTCCGATGAAATCGCCATGTTGACCGGCTCCATGGGGCTGTTGTCATCGGCTTCCATCAACAGCAGTGGTTTTGGTCTCTATGAACCGGCCGGTGGCAGTGCCCCGGATATTGCCGGCATGGGGATTGCCAACCCGGTAGCGCAGATCTTGTCGGCGGCCTTGATGTTGCGCCACAGCTTGCAGCAGGAAGAGGCGGCGGCAGCGATAGAGCGCGCCGTAGGCAAGGCGCTGGCAGATGGCTTCTTTACCTGTGAGTTGTTGGCGCCGGAGCAGCGGGATAATGCCAAGACCACGGCAGAGATGGGCGACTATATCGCCAATGCGATTCGGGAGGGGGTGTAATGGGCAAGACATTGTATGAAAAGGTGTGGGATGCCCACCTGGTGGCGACGCCGGCGGGGGAAGCACCGATTATTTACGTCGACCGTCATCTGGTGCACGAGGTGACCTCACCCCAGGCCTTCAGTGGCCTGAAGATGGCCGGGCGCACACTTCGGGCACCGGATAAGACCTTTGCCACCATGGATCACAACACCTCGACCAAGAGCGCCAGTCTGGACGCCTTGAGCCCCATGGCGCGCACTCAAGTTGAAACCCTGGCACAGAACTGTCGCGAATTCGGTGTGCGTTTGTATGACATTCACCACCCCAATCAGGGCATAGTGCATGTGATGGGGCCTGAGCTGGGCATTACCCTGCCGGGTACGGTTATTGTCTGTGGCGATTCCCATACCGCTACCCACGGCGCCTTTGGCGCGCTGGCCTTCGGTATCGGCACCTCGGAGGTGGAGCATGTGCTGGCCACCCAAACGCTGCGGCAGCTCAAGGCCAAGACCATGAGAGTCGAGGTCAAGGGGCAACTGGGTGAGGGCATTACCGCCAAGGATGTGGTACTGGCGATTATCGGCAAGATAGGCATGGATGGCGGCACCGGCTATGTGGTGGAGTTTTGCGGTGACGCGATTCGCGCCCTGTCGATGGAAGGGCGCATGACGCTGTGCAACATGGCGATTGAGATGGGGGCCAAGGCCGGCATGGTCGCGCCGGATGAGACCACGTTCGCCTATCTTGAAGGACGTCAGTTTGCGCCCAAGGGCGCCGATTGGGATGCCGCCCTGGCAGCCTGGAAGACGCTCAAGTCCGATGAAGATGCCATCTTCGATGCCTATGTGGAGTTGGAAGGCAGTGAAATCGCGCCGCAACTGACCTGGGGCACTAATCCTGGCCAGGTGGTGGCCATAGATAAACCTGTGCCCAACCCCGCCGAGGAGGCTGATGCCACAGTGCGCGGCAGTATGGAAAAGGCGCTGAATTACATAGGTTTGACGCCGGGTACCCTGATGACGGATGTGGCCATCAACAAGGTCTTTATCGGTTCATGCACCAATTCACGTATCGAAGATCTGCGCAGCGCCGCGGCGCAGATCCGCGGTCGGCGGGTGGCTGACGGCGTGACCGCCATAGTGGTGCCGGGCTCGGGACAAGTAAAGGCTCAGGCCGAAGCCGAAGGCTTGGATAAACTGTTTGTCGAGGCCGGGTTTGAATGGCGCTTGCCGGGCTGCTCCATGTGCCTGGCGATGAATGATGATCGCCTGGAAAGCGGCGATCGCTGCGCCTCAACCAGTAACCGCAACTTTGAGGGGCGGCAGGGGCGCGGCAGTCGTACCCATCTGGTGAGTCCTGCCATGGCAGCCGCTGCCGCCATTGCCGGTCACTTTGTCGATATCCGCCACTCTGGCCAGGAGAAATAAAATGCAGGCTTTTACTATTCATCAGGGAATTGCGGTGCCATTGGATAGCGCCAATGTGGATACGGATCAGATCATCCCCAAACAGTTTCTATCCAAGGTCACCAAGGATGGCTTCGGTGTCCATCTCTTTCACGACTGGCGTTATCTGGATGATGCCGGTGAGCAGCCGGATCCTGCCTTTGTGATGAACCAGCCCAGATATCAGGGAGCCTCTATTTTACTGGCGCGGGAAAACTTTGGTTGTGGCTCCAGCCGTGAACACGCGCCTTGGGCCCTGGCCGATTATGGTTTGCGGGTGATTATTGCGCCCAGCTTTGCCGATATCTTTTACGGCAACGCCATCAATAATGGGTTATTGCCGGTGATCCTTGAGGCCGCTGAGGTGCAGCAGTTGTTTGAGGAGGTAACGGCGACCGAAGGCAGTGAAATCAAAGTCGACCTGCAGCAGTGCCAGGTTGTTTCACCCTCCGGGAAACACTTTGCATTTCAACAGGCTGAATCTGCCCGTCATAAGCTGCTCAATGGATTGGATGCCATCGGCCTGACTCTGTCCCATGAGCAGGCCATCGCCGATTATGAAGCCGGGCTGCCGGGCTGGCGTGCTTAATCCTGCCTGTTATTTCAGCGTACATATGTACAAGAGCAGACCAGTGGCTTGGTAACAGGTCTGCTCTCTTGTGTTCCAAACAAGCATGTTGACTGTAATTACCTATAATTTATGTTTTAAAAACATTTGGTTATAGGTTTTGTTCATAGGGAAGTAGACTGCAACTTTGAATGCTTAGTGATTTATGCTGTTTGTCTGGCTTAAATTAAGTGAACAAGTGTTTTTATGGTTAGTTGATAATTTATAGTTATTTTTCAAATTGATAGTTTTGTTTTCTTTTGGATTTCAATACTTTTCAGCAAACATTAATGCCGTTCCCTCTCTGTTTTAAGCACCTATAGAGTGACTTGTGTCACTTTTTTGTCTTTATTTCTCGATTTTTGTGGTTGTTTATCCTGTTTTTTGCTTGCTGCTTGCAAAGATATTCTGTGTCAGTAAACTGCGCCGCAACAAAATGGAGTTATTACTCTATTCAGAAATTGCTAAATAAACAGACAGAGAATAACAATGAAGAAACAACTTATTGCTGTCGCCATTGCGGCCAGCTTTGTGGGAGCAACGACTCAGGTTCAAGCAGCTGGTTTCCAACTGGCAGAATCTTCAGCGACCGGACTTGGACGTGCCTTCGCCGGTGAAGCGGCCATGGCCGATAACCCTGCGGCTCAGGGGCGTAACCCTGCCATGCTCAGCTATCTTGAAGGTCGGCAGATCTCTGCCGGTGCTATCTATGTGATGCCGGAAGTTGACGCCTTGGGTCAGGTTTCGTTGGCGTCGCCTTTATTGCCTCAGGCCATGACCATGAATGCCGATGCATTGGATGTGGCTGACAACGCTTTAGTGCCTAACTTCTATTACTCCAACCAGCTCAACGACAGCTGGACCTGGGGTTTGGCACTGAACTCCAACTATGGTTTGTCTACCGAACTGCCGGCCGCCCATGCCGCCTCCATTTTTGGTAACAAGACAGCGGTGACTACTGTAGAGCTGAACACCAATATTGCTTACCGCATTGATGAGCACTTCACTGTGGGTGCCGGTCTGCGCGGTGTGTATGGTGACGGTGAGATCGGTGCTTCGGTTCCTGGCTGGATAGAAGGTGTTCGTGCTATCCCTGGCTTGCCGGCAGAGGTGACTTCTCGTCTGCCTGCCGCCGGCACCGAGCTCAAGCATCTGGAAGGTGATGACTTTGGTTATGGTTGGCAGCTAGGTGCCAGCTGGCAGATCAATGCTAATCACCGCCTGGGTATCGCCTATCACAGCCGGGTTGAGCTGGATCTGGACGGCCAAGCCCGTGGCGCCCTTTATACCGGCGGTACAGCCGAGGTTGAAGGCTACCTGCCATTGGAGCTGCCGGCATTTGCCGAGCTGGCTTCTTACCATCAGTTGACTGAGAACTGGGCGATGCACGCCAGCATCAACTGGACGGACTGGAGTGTGTTCAACAAGCTGGTGGCTTATTTCCCTGGTGAGCAGAAGCCTATCGGCGGCCTGGAATCCGATCTGGTGAAGGAAGAAAACTTCAAAGACAACTGGCGCTTTGCTCTGGGTACCAGCTACCAGCTGAACAACGAGTGGTTGTTGCGTGCCGGTGTGGCCTTGGATAAGACAGCGGTTGACGATGAATACCGTACTATCACTATTCCAGATACCGACCGTCTCTGGTTCAGTGTTGGTGCCGGTTATGCACCCAGCAAGAACCTGACAGTGGATCTGGGTCTGACCTATATCCGTGCCCACGGTGACGCCCCTATCAACGAGACTCAGGATCTGATGGGCCTGGCTCAGGTTGCCTTCCAGGGCGATGCCAGCGGCCACGTCTGGTTGGCGGGTCTGCAAGTGACCTACAAGATGTAATACCATTCCGGCCAAGGAATGAGACAAGAGCCCCGCCAAGCGGGGCTTTTTCATATCAGGCCTAGTCTGGCTCAAGGCGGTGTTAAACTTGGCGCGGCTGCACTCAAGGCTGTTTAATCGCTGGTGGGAGCGAGCTCAGGGCTGTTTTATACTTGGCGTGGCCGAGCTCAGGGCTTATATTCATGCTATTGCCAACAAAAAATAATAAGCCCATGAAATATCCATTCCTGTTTGCCAGTGCTATCTCTCTGATTTCAATGCCGAGTTTGGCCGAGTCAGATCCTGTCAGTATGTTTATTCAAGGTTTCAATGAGCAAAAGATTGAGCTGATGTTGGCGCAAACCACGGAAGACGTGACTTGGTTTAATGTCAGCATCGCCAAGGTCGATCTGCAGGCTTCCGGGCATTCGGAATTGGGTGCGGCTATGACCGACTATTTTCAAACTTTGCCAGGGGCCAAGGCCAGTATTCTTGGCTCGCTGAGCTCGGGTAACTATGTCAGCACCCTGGAAAAGGTCAGCTGGCAGCAGGATGGCGAGCAAAATAGCCAATGTAATATGGGCGTTTATACCTTGAGGGGCGATAAGATTGCCGCCGTCTGGTATTACCCGGCGCAGGAGTGTGATATTCCCGAAGCGGAAATCGGCTTACCCCGAGGCGATCAGCCTTGGCAGCAAAATTAATTCAGCCAACCCAAGAAAGCTTTCACGTGCAAAAGAAATATATTATTGCCCTGGATCAGGGCACTACCAGCTCACGGGCGATTATTTTCGATCAACAGGCCAATATCGTGGCCGTCTCCCAGCGAGAGTTCAGTCAGCACTACCCGCAACCCGGCTGGGTCGAGCATGATCCCATGGAAATCTGGGCATCCCAGAGTTCGACACTGATAGAGGTCATCGCCCGCGCCGGGATCCACAGTGACGAAGTAGCGGCCATCGGCATTACCAATCAGCGGGAAACCACTGTCATCTGGGATAAGCTCACAGGTAAGCCAGTTGCCAATGCCATTGTTTGGCAGTGCCGGCGCAGCAAGGAGATCTGTGAGCAGCTCAAGGCCGAGGGGCTGGAGGACTATGTCCGCGACAATACAGGTTTGTTACTGGATCCCTATTTTTCAGCCACCAAGATTAAGTGGCTGCTGGATAATGTCGAGGGTGCCCGCGAGCGGGCCGAAAGAGGCGAGTTGCTCTTTGGTACTATCGACAGCTGGCTGGTATGGAAGCTGACCGAGGGCAAGGTGCATGTGACCGACCCCACCAATGCGTCGCGCACCATGCTCTACAACATCCACAAACAATGCTGGGATCAGACCCTGTTACAGGCGCTGGACATCCCAGCTTCGTTGTTGCCCGAGGTCAAGCCGTCGATGGCTGTCTATGGCACAACCCGGATTGCCGGTGAGGGCAGTGAAATTCTCATCGCCGGCATGGCCGGGGATCAGCAGGCGGCGCTGTTCGGCCAGCTGTGCGTTGAACCCGGCATGGCCAAGAATACCTATGGCACAGGCTGCTTTTTGCTGATGAACACTGGTGACAAGGCGGTGCGCTCAGAGCATGGGTTGCTGACAACCGTGGCTGTAGGCCCCAAGGGCGAGGTGCAATACGCGCTGGAAGGCTCGGTATTTATGGGCGGCGCGACCATACAGTGGCTGAGGGACGAATTGGGGCTTATTCGTGATGCCCAGGACACAGAGTACTTTGCCTCCAAGGTAGAAGATACCAATGGGGTTTATCTGGTGCCGGCATTTGTCGGGCTAGGAGCCCCTTATTGGGATGCCAACGCCCGCGGCTCTTTGCAAGGATTGACCCGCGGCGTAAACCGCAACCACATCATACGTGCGGCGCTGGAATCCATCGCCTATCAGAGCCGGGATCTGCTGGATGCCATGAGTAAAGACAGCGCGGTTGCACTCAAGCAGCTGAGGGTGGATGGCGGCGCCGTGAGTAATGACTTCCTGATGCAGTTCCAGGCCGATATCACAGATACTCAGGTACTGCGGCCTGCCTTGACCGAAACTACCGCCATGGGAGCGGCATTTTTGGCCGGTCTTGCCTGTGGTTTCTGGGACTCGGTGGAAGATCTTTCTCACCGGAGCGATGTTGAACGTTGCTTCGAGCCGGCCATGGATGAAGGACGGCGGGAGCTTTATTACCGCGGTTGGCAGAAGGCAGTGGACCGTTGTCGCCACTGGCATGAAACCGACGAACTGTGATGTGCCGGGTGGTTTCTTGTCGGCTGTTATTGTCTCCCATTGAATAGTGACTCAAAATAGTGCCCCAAAGACACCAAAGTGAGCCCGCCATGACAGTGACGACCGAAGCCGAATATCTGGCGCAATACAATATCCATGATTATCCGCTGCCGTTGACCAGTGTCGACAGCGTGCTGCTCTGTGTGCGAGAAGGGGAATTGTGTGTGCTCTTGGTCAAGCGTTCCGGGTTTCCCTGCAAAGGGATGTGGGCATTGCCGGGAGGCTTTATCGATCTGCAGCAGGATGAGGATATCGATGCTTCGGCCAAGCGCAAACTTAAGCAAAAGACCGGCATAGTGCCACCCTACCTGGAGCAGTTACAGAGTATAGGTAATGGCCGCCGGGATCCCAGAGGCTGGTCGGTCACCATCAGCTATTATGCGCTGATGCCTCATCTTGAGCCCGTCATGGAAGGGTCTGAAGAGAGCCGCTGGTTCAGCTTGCAGTCGCTGCCCGAACACTTGGCCTTTGATCACGCCGATATCATAGCCTTGGCACAGGAGCGCTTACGCCAAAAGGCGCTATACAGCCTGGTGGCGGCTTTTGCCCTGCCGGAATTGTTTACCCTGGCCGAGTTGCAGCGAGTGCATGAAGCCATTCTGGGTAAGCCACTGCAGAAGAAATCTTTCCGGCGGCGAATCGAGCAGGCCGGCGTGCTCGCCCCCTGTGGAGAGGGCCGGGTCGAAGTCGGTCGCCCACCCCAGCTCTACCGGGTATTGCCTGAAGCTGCCGATTATCGCTTTGTACGCAACCTGGAAGCTTGAAACTCCATTAGAGCTTCTTTGGTTTACGACTATCTTATTCATTGTTTTAAATCTTCTTTTTAGATAAGTGTCCTTTTGACTCAAAATAAGCTTGACCACTCCAGCTCGTTGCTTTAGATTAAGTGTCACTAAGACACTTAATGGTGAGCGATATGGATATCAGTATTGAGCTAGTAAACAAAGATGCAACCCGACAGGCTTTGACTGTTGAGCAATGGCAGTTTGCCGGTGGTGAGCAGCATGTGCGTCTGGCGGGTTTTGATGGACAACAGGTACAGAGCGCGATTATCTACGCCAGGTTGCAGAGCAGTGATGCCATCATGCAGCTGCTGCTGATCAAAGATGCTTTGGACCGCGCCGCCCCCGGCATTCAGGTTTCACTGCAACTTCCCTATTTCCCCTATGCCCGCCAAGACAGGGTTTGCGTCGCCGGTGAGGCCTTTTCCGCCGCCGTGATGGCGGGGTTGCTGCGAAATGCCGGCTTCAGCCAGATCCGCTGCTGGGATCTGCACTCGGTGGTCAGTGAGCAACTGCTGGAGGCCGAGCAGGTACATCAGGCGCAGCTGGTTTGTCAGTTTGCGCAGCTGAAGCAGTGGCTGCAAACCCACCAGGCGGCACTGCTTGCGCCGGACAAGGGCGCCAGCCACAAGATAGCCAAGGTTGCCGATGCGCTGAGTGCCGCCGGGATTGAGGCCGAAGTGTTTCAGGCCAGTAAACGCCGGGATCCGGCGACGGGCGCCATATTGGCATCCGAGTTGGACGCCGATGTCGCTGGCCGCAGTCTGCTGATCCTGGATGATATTTGTGACGGTGGCAGAACCTTTATCGAGCTGGCGCGGCTTTTGAAACAAAAAGGCGCCGCCCGAGTGGGACTCTATGTGACCCATGGCCTGTTTTCCCGCGGAATCGAACCGCTGGAAGGTTTGATTGATGCCGTGTTTACCACAGATTCGCTGCGCCCATTGCATCCGTTTGAGTCGCAAATTGTCGAGCTGCACACCTTGAAACTGTTTGAATAAAAGGAGTTTATTATGAGTATCATCGCCCCCTCAATGCAGAAGGATGTCTACAAAGAGTTTCATGGTCGCGCCTATCATCCTCAGGTGACCGAGGTGTATGCCAACTTCACTTCCCGCAGCGGTCGCAATGCCAACATAATGGACAATGACAAAGTCGCCTTTATTGGACTGCAGTATTTTATCAAGAGCTATTTGATGGAGGAGTGGGACAGCTTCTTTAGTCAGCCCAAGGCGCAGGCCGTGGCCGCCCATAAGCGCATACTCAGTGCCATGCTGGGGTACAGTGTCGATGTCTCTTACCTGGAAAAACTCCACGACCTTGGGTATTTACCGCTGAGGATCAAGGCGCTGGAAGAGGGTACTCTGGTGCCTTATCTGGTGCCGCCGTTGACCATAGTCAACACCCATCCGGATTTCCCCTGGTTGACCAACATGATAGAAACCGTGCTCAGTTGTGAAAACTGGCCGATACAAACCAGTGCCACCACGGCCGTAGCTTACCTGCGCACCTTTAAAGAGTTCGCCGATAAGACAGGCCTGCCCGCCGAGATGGTAGCGTTTCAGGGGCATGACTTCAGTTTTCGCGGCATGTTCGGTAAGCAGGCCGCTGCCATGAGTGGTTTTGGCCATTTGGCCAGCGGCTTTGTTGGAACCGACACCATTCCGGCAGTGCTGTTTGCCGAGAAGTACTATGGTGCCGATGTCGATAAGGAGTTGGTCGGCGCTTCAGTGGATGCCACCGAGCACTCGGTGACCTGTTCCTGGATCCTCGAAGGGGAGGTCGCCTTCTTCCGTTATCTGATGCAGACCCAGTCTCCCAAGGGGATCCTCAGTGTGGTGTCCGATACCTGGGATTTCTGGACTCTGGTGACGCAATACTTACCTGAACTCAAGCAGGAGATCCTTGAGCGTGACGGCACCCTGGTGATCCGTCCCGACTCCGGCGATCCTGTGACCATTCTCAGCGGTTATAAGCTGGCACCTGAATCACTTATCCGCGAATGTGGCCTGGATGAAGCCTTGCAAAAGGCGGCCGATAACGGTTATGAGGCGATAAGTTGGCATGGTGAGTTTATCGGTCTGCAGCGCCAAACCCTGATGGCCTGCGAGGTGAAGGGGCTTATCGAGTGCCTGTGGGACATTTTTGGTGGCACCTTGACCGACAAGGGTTACAAGTTATTGGATAACCATGTGGGTGCCATTTATGGTGATGCCATCACGCTCGAGCGCCAACGACAAATACTGCAGCGTTTGATGGATAAAGGTTTTGCTTCCAAAGTCGTGCTGGGGATTGGCTCATACAGCTATCAATATATCACCCGAGATACCCATGGCTCGGCAGTCAAGGCGACCCACGTGATAAAAGACGGCAAGCCGCTGGCGATTTTCAAGGCACCCAAGACAGATAGCCAAAAGCGTTCCGCCAAGGGGCTACTGCAAGTGGTTATGCAAGACGGGGAGCTGGTGCTGAGAGACGATGTTTCGGTGACTGAAGAAGCCCAGGGGCTGCTGCAAACCGTTTATGAGGATGGCAAACTGCTTAGCGAAACCAATCTGGCCGAGATACGTCAGCGGGTGGCGACGCAGCTGTGACGCCTTAACTCAATGACATTCACCGGCAGGGTCAGACATCGATATCTATGATCTGACCCTTGCCTTCTTCCTGCGCCCTGGACTCATCCCTTTCTTCATCTTCCTGGCGGCGGTTATGTTTACGCCGCTCGCGGGCAAAGCTTTTCTGCTCTTTGCGGCGATCAGCGACTTTTTCACGCTTGTCTATTTCGGGAGGCAGTTGCGATTGCGGGGCTTCGTGGCTGTCGGGCGCTATGGCGGAGCTGGTCTTGACCTGCTCCACTTCGCGTTTGGGCTGAAATACCGCCTTGACCGGGCGCGCCAACATGGCGTAAATGCTGTCCAATCCCATTAGAGTTCCCCGTGCCGGCGGCTTTTGCGCCGGTTAGATGCTTTAACTGTTAGCCTATTCTGTATCCTTTATCGGCCTGTTTAGCCTAAAAATTAGACTGAATTTATCCTTTGGGGTTCCGGCTGTATCAAAACAGCGCTGAAATCTTTGACTCAGGCTCTGAACACTATGTAGGAAAAGCCTGTCGCTCTGATATGGGCAAGAAATTTTAGTTAACCATGATTTAACATTTAACCCTCAGATACAGCTGTAAGCTTGGCATAGTGGTTTATCCTGGCCGAGTTTTGCCGCCACAGACGTTTGCACTGGATCGCACTCCTGAATGCCAGGATCCGGGAAACTTCTCCACAATCGTTTCTTTTCACTGTGAAAATCTCCCCTGTCAGTGTTGAAATTTTCCACTGCCAGGGGCGATAGCACCACTTTTTGCCACTTGGAATTCGGCTGTTCAAAAAATGTTGTGACACGCTGCTAACCCGCTTGGTGACTGGCTTTATTCGAGTTTGCATTGCTTGACAATCCTTGTTGACTATCCCTAAACTTAGCATCTGTGGGAATTTGTGGATATTTGTGGATCTATTAACTGAGCAAGGATGAAACCAAGTGTTTTCCGGCGCAAGTGCTTTGAATCTGGATGCCAAGGGGCGGATCGCTATGCCAACGCGATACCGCGAGCCTCTGCATGCCGATCATCAAGGCAAGCTGGTAATCACTGTGGATATCCAATCTCCCTGCCTGTTGATCTATCCGATAAACGAATGGAACAAAGTCGCCGACAAGCTGCTCGGTCTGTCTGATTTTCAACCACAGGAGCGGGCGATGAAGCGCCTGATGTTGGGCTATGCCCAGGAATGTGAATTGGATGCCAACGGCCGGGTTTTGCTGACTCCGCCGCTCAGGCAATACGCCTCTTTGGAAAAGAAGACCATGTTGGTCGGGCAGTTGAACAAATTCGAACTCTGGGATGAGCAGGTCTGGCAGCAGCAGCTGGCCGACAGCCTGGAGATGATTAAGAGCCAGGGATTGACCGCCAGTGAGCGGCTGGCAGATTTCTCACTCTGATGAGTGAGACCAGATTAAAGAAGAGAGTGATGAGCCAAAACTTTGCCCACCTGTCTGTCCTGCTTCAAGAAACGGTAGACGGGCTCAATATCCGCCCAGATGGCATCTATATCGACGGCACTTTCGGTCGAGGCGGACACTCACGTCAGATCCTTTCCCGCCTGGGTGAACAGGGGCGGTTGATTGCCATCGATAGAGACCCGGCGGCCATTGAAGCTGCCAAACAGTTTGCCGATGATCCGCGTTTCACCATAGTCCATGGCGGTTTTGGCCAGTTGGCCGACTATGTTGAGCAACTTGGGCTGGTGGGCAAGATAGACGGTGTCTTACTGGATCTCGGTGTGTCATCACCGCAACTGGACGATGCCGAGCGAGGCTTTAGTTTTCTGCGTGATGGCCCACTGGATATGCGAATGGATAACAGTCAGGGTGAAACGGCGGCTCAATGGCTCGCCAGGGCCGAGGTCGAAGATATGGCCTGGGTGTTCAAGACCTATGGTGAAGAGAAAAATGCCCGTCATATCGCCCGTTGTATCGCCGCCGACCGTGATGAGAAGCCGTTTTTGCGCACCAAAGATTTGGCCGGATTGATCGAAAGGATCACCAAACATAAAGAGCGCAACAAGCATCCGGCAACTCGAGTGTTTCAGGCGATTCGCATCTATATCAACAGCGAGCTGGATCAGATAGATCAAGCGCTGGAAGGGGCACTGCAAGTACTGGCGCCCAAGGGGCGGCTGTCGATCATCAGCTTCCACTCCCTGGAAGATCGCATGGTGAAGCGTTTTATCCGCCGTCACAGCAAAGGCGAGGAAGTGCCCTACGGCTTGCCGGTGACCGAGGCCGAGCTCAACCGCTCGCGGCAGCTGTTGCCCATAGGCAAGGCGATGAAACCGTCGGATGAAGAGATTGCCGTTAATGCCCGGGCCCGCAGTTCTGTACTCAGAATTGCCGAGCGTTTGCCTTACTGAGGTTGACGGTGAGTAAGTCGCAACTCAATCTGGCGCGCATAGTGCTGCAGGATCTTTGGCAGCACAAATGGATCCTCTTGCTGGGCATGCTGGTACTGGGTAATGCGGTTGCCGTGGTATATACCAGCCACATCAGCCGTACCCAAACCAGTGAGTTGGACAAGCTGTTACAGGAAAGGGATCGCCTGGACATTGAGTGGCGCAACCTGTTGCTGGAAGAACAGTCGCAGGCAGAGCACAGCCGGATAACCCGGATTGCAACCAAGGAATTGGACATGATAAGGCCCTTACCCAATGAAGAGGTGGTAGTGAGACTCCCATGAGAAAACAGGCTAAAAGGATTCAAAAGCCCCAACTGATCCACTGGCGACTGCAAGTGGTGGTGGCTTTTGTTTGCCTGTTGTTTGTCTCGCTTGTTGGACGTGCCGCCTACATCCAGGTGATAGAACCGGAAAAACTGCGTCATGAGAGTGATATGCGCACTCTGCGCACTACCTCCAACGAGGTGCAAAGGGGGCTTATCACGGACCGCAACGGCGAGATGCTGGCCGTCAGCGTGCCTGTGCGTGCCGTCTACGCCGACCCCAAGGTGGTTCACGACAAGGATGGCTTCAATGATATGCGCCGTTGGCGGGCGCTGGCCGATGTATTGCACGAGCCGCTGGATGAGTTGCTGGCAAGGGTGCAGTCCAACCCCAAGAAACGCTTTACCTACCTCAAGCGCCAGGTTACCCCGGCGGTAGCGCACTATATTGAACAACTGAAGCTACCCGGCATCTACCTCAAGTCTGAATCACGCCGTTACTATCCGGCCGGTGAGATCAGCGCTCAGTTGGTCGGGATCACCAATATCGATGATGTCGGCATCGAAGGCATTGAAAACACTTACAATAGCTGGCTGACCGGCACTCCCTCCAAACAGAAGGTGCGCAAGTCCCGTGACGGCCGGGTGGTTGAGCGGCTGGATATCATCCAGGAGGGCGAGAGCCCCAATGATCTGGTGCTCAGCATAGATCAGCGTATTCAACAGTTGGCTTACCGTGAACTCAAGCGTGCCACCGAAATGAACCAGGCAACATCCGGTTCTGTGGTGGTGCTGGATGTGCACACGGGTGAAGTGCTGGCGATGGTCAACACCCCCTCCTATAACCCCAACTCGCGGGAAAACCTGCAGAGCCACAGGATGCGTAATCGCGCCCTGACAGACACCTTCGAGCCGGGTTCGACAGTGAAACCCTTTGTGGTGGTGGCTGCGCTGGAAGCCGGAATCGTCAAGAGCGATGAGCTGATCCCGACATCACCCGGTTGGATGCGTATAGGTGGTCGACAGGTGCGGGATGCCCGCAACTATGGCGATATGTCGCTGGCGAAGATTTTGATCAAGTCCAGTAACGTGGGGATCAGTAAGTTGGCACTGGAAATGCCGGTGCAGCAGCTTCTGGGCACCTATCAGTCCATGGGGCTCGGCAACTATTCAGGGATCAACCTGACCGGCGAGAGTGCCGGTTTGGTGCAGGACAGACACAGATGGTCCGACTTTGAACGGGCGACTCTGTCCTTCGGCTATGGCCTGACCGCTACCCCGCTGCAATTGGCGCGTATGTACGCCACTCTGGGCAGCGGCGGCATGCTTTACCCGGTATCGATTCTTAAACTGAAGCAACCGCCGGAAGGCGCCCGGGTAATAGCCCCGGACGTGGCCCGCGATGTGATCAACATGCTGGTGGGCGTGACCGAGAAGGGCGGCACAGGTACTCGGGCGCACATTGAAGGCTATCCGGTTGCCGGTAAGTCGGGCACCAGTCGTAAGGCGATAGCCGGTGGCTATGGCGATGATTATGTTGCCCTGTTTGCCGGTGTCGCGCCGGCCAATAACCCCAGGCTCGCCATGGTCGTGGTGATCAACGAGCCCAAAGGGGACAGATATTACGGCGGCGTGGTGGCGGCACCTGTGTTTGGCAAGGTGATGTCCGGCGCGTTGCAGATGTTGAATGTGGAGCCTGTGAGTGATGATACTCGCGTGCAATTGGCTCAGGTACCTAGGAGAGCAGAATGATGTTATTGCGGGATCTGCTGGCTCCCTGGTTTCATTATTCCGGCGCGGAGGCGGTGGCCGAGCCCTGTCTCGACAGCCGGAAAGTGGTTGAAGGTGGCCTTTTCGTGGCCGTTCCCGGACATCAGGCCGATGGTCGGGAGTATGTTGCCGCCGCCTTCAACAGGGGAGCCGCGGCTGCCTTGCTGCATACGGACGATCCGGATGCCCACGGCAAGGTGGAGCGGGAGCAAGGCTTAACCATCTACTTTTTTCAACTGAGTCGGCAGCTATCGGCGCTGGCGGCCCAGTTCTATGGCATTCACGCGGTCAAGCCTCGCCTGGTGGGGATTACCGGCACCAATGGCAAGACTTCCGTCAGCCAGCTTATCGCCCAGTGGGTGTCTTTGCTCGGCGAAAAGGCCGGTGTTATGGGCACTTTGGGGAACGGTTTGCTGGGGGAGCTCCAGGAAGCGACCAATACTACCAGTGATGCCTTGGCCGTGATGGCCCAGCTCAAGGCTTTTGAGCAGATGGATGTCAGCGTCTGCGCCATGGAAGTGTCCAGCCACGGTTTGGTGCAGGGGCGGGTAGAAGCCGCGCCCTTTGAAGTGGCGGTGTTTACCAACCTGAGCCGGGATCATCTGGATTACCACCTGACCATGGAGGCTTATGCCGCCGCCAAATTGAGGCTGATGCGGTTTGCCTGTCTCAAACACGCGGTGATTAACCTGGATGACGCCACAGGGCAGGCCTGGTTCGAGGAACTGCCCAAGGCCAAGTTGCTCGGCTATAGCATTAAACAAGATCCCAGAGCGGCAGTTGTTGCTGTCAATCCTCAATATCACGCCAAGGGGGGGCGCGCCGAGATCCACTGGCCGGAAGGTAAAGGTGTGCTGGAGACCCCGCTGCTGGGCGAATTCAATCTCTCCAATCTGTTGGCGGCGTTGACGGCGCTCTATGCCATGGGTTATCCGCTGCAAAAGCTGCTGACGTTGTCACCGGCCCTTAAGCCCGTGCCCGGACGGATGGAGTGTTTCCCGTCGAATAAAGGTTTTTCGCTGGTGGTGGATTATGCCCACACCCCGGATGCGCTGGAGCAGGCGCTCAAGGCGCTGCGGCTGCATACCGACAACCGCCTCTGGTGTGTCTTTGGCTGCGGCGGCGATCGTGACAAGGGCAAGCGGCCGCTGATGGCCCGTGCTGCCGAGGCTTTTGCCGACCGCTTGATGGTAACCAGTGACAATACTCGCAGCGAAGAGCCGCAAACCATCATTGATGAAGTCATGGCCGGGCTGACTCGCCCCGAGGCGGCATTCTCCTGTGTCGATAGGGTGACAGCCATTAAACAGGTTTGCGCCCAGGCCGAGGCGGGAGATGTGATTTTATTGGCTGGTAAGGGGCATGAAACCTATCAGGAAGTTGCAGGAAGCCGTCATCACTACGATGAGCGGGCCTTGGCGCTGGAACTTAGCGGAGGCAAGGCATGATCCCTTTAACTCTGCAACAGATAGCCACGGCGCTAAATGCCAAGTTGATTCCAGCGACTGCCGCAGAGCAGTTGATTGAGAGTGTCAGCACAGATAGCCGCGATATAGGCACCAAAGGTTTGTTTATCGCCCTCAAGGGCGAGCGCTTCGACGCCCATGAGTTTGCGCCAACGGCGGTCAAAAATGGCGCCGCAGCGCTCCTGGTCAGCCGCGAGTTGGCACTCGATGTGCCGCAGCTGCTGGTGGCCGATCCTCACCAGGCTCTGGGGCAACTGGCGGCCATAGTACGCAGCCTGGTATCACCCAAGTGTGTTGCCTTGACCGGCTCCAACGGCAAGACCAGCGTCAAGGAGATGTTGGCGACCATATTGTCGCAACATGCCAAGGTGCTCTACACCGCCGGTAACTTCAACAACGACATAGGCGTGCCGCTGACAGCCTTGCGACTGGAGCCTGAACACGAATACGCGGTATTTGAGCTTGGTGCCAACCACAAGGGTGAAATTGATTACACCTCGGCCATAGTGCGCCCGGATGTTGCCCTGGTGAACAATGTTGCCAGCGCCCACCTCGAAGGGTTTGGCTCAGAGGCCGGTGTGGCGGCGGCCAAATCCGAGATTTTCAATCACTTGGCCCCGGACGGCTGCGCCATTATCAATGCCAATGACAGATACGCCGAGGTAATGCGTCAGGCTGCGTTAGGCTACCGTCAGTTAAGCTATGGCATTGACGCAGCAGCCGAGTTGACAGCCAAAGATTTACAGGCCGATGCCTCGGGGCGTTATCGCTGCACTCTTTGCTGGCAGCAACAGGAGTATCTGCTGGCGCTGCCGTTGGCCGGCCGACATCAGGTGGCCAATGCTCTGGCGGCAACTTCGGTTTGCCTGGCGCTGGGCCTGGATATGGCAAGCATTATCTCTGGCTTGCAACAGATGCAGCCGGTCAAGGGACGCATGCTGCCCACTGAGCTTGGGCGGGTGCAGCTGATCGACGATAGCTATAACGCCAATCCGGCCTCGGTCAAGGCTGCGATCAACTGGCTTCACGAAATTCACGGAAATCGCATTCTGGTACTGGGCGATTTGGGGGAATTAGGCGACAATGCCCCCCTTTTGCATCGCGAGCTGGGTGAGTATGCCCGGGAGGCCGGGATAGATGCCCTGTTTTGCTGCGGTCAATTAACCCAGAACACCAGCCAGGGGTTTGGTACGGAACATCTGGATACCCAAGGGCGTTTGGTGGAAAGTTTAATCAAATATATCAATCAGTTGTCAGGGAGTGTCACTGTATTGGTCAAGGGTTCACGCAGCATGCGTATGGAGCGTGTGGTCGAGGCCCTTAAATCAGCCTTCGGGCGTGGGGAGTTAGTGTAGATGCTGGTGTATCTGGCGGAGTATCTAACCCAGTTTTATACCGGGTTTAACGTGTTTTCCTATTTGACCTTCAGAGCCATTCTGGGGTTGTTAACCGCCCTCAGCTTCGCGCTCTGGTGGGGGCCCAAGTTGATTGAACGTTTGCAGCTTTTGCAGATAGGCCAGGTAGTGCGTAATGACGGCCCTGAGTCACATTTCAGTAAGCGTGGCACCCCAACAATGGGTGGATTGCTGGTGCTGGCGGGGATCTTTATCAGTGTCCTGCTGTGGGGCGATCTCGGTAACCGTTATGTCTGGGTGATGTTATTCGTTCTGGGCAGCTTTGGCCTCATCGGCTTCCTCGATGATTACCGCAAGGTGGTGCGCAAGGATCCCAAGGGCCTGGTAGCCCGTTGGAAGTACATTTTACAGTCGCTTGCAGCGATTGCTGTGGCCTTTTATCTCTACGCTACTGCATCTCTGCCGGGTGAAACCCAATTGGTGGTGCCTTTCTTCAAGGATGTGATGCCGCAGCTGGGGCTATTTTTTGTGGTACTGGTCTATTTCACCATAGTGGGTTCGAGCAATGCGGTTAACCTGACCGACGGCCTCGATGGCTTGGCGATTATGCCGACCGTTATGGTTGCGGCGGCGTTCGCGCTTATTGCTTACCTCTCCGGCCATGCGCAATTTGCCGGCTATCTGCATATTCCGCATCTGCCTGGCGCCGGTGAACTGGTGATTGTCTGCACCGCGATAGTCGGTGCCGGTCTTGGTTTCCTTTGGTTCAACACCTATCCGGCACAAGTGTTTATGGGCGACGTGGGCTCGTTGTCACTGGGCGCGGCGCTCGGCACCATGGCAGTGCTGGTACGCCAGGAAATCTTGCTGGTGATCATGGGCGGTGTATTCGTAATGGAGACTGTGTCAGTCATCCTTCAGGTTGGATCCTATAAGCTGCGTGGCCAACGGATTTTCCGTATGGCACCCATACACCACCACTATGAATTGAAAGGTTGGCCCGAGCCCAGAGTGATAGTGCGTTTCTGGATTATCTCTTTGTTCCTGGTTCTGCTGGGATTGGCCACCCTGAAGTTGAGGTAAACAGTCATGATGAGTCGCTGTTCGCACATAGTGTTGGGATTGGGGGCCACAGGCTTGTCTGTGGTGCGCTATCTGGTGGCTCAGGGGCATGCCCCTATGGTGATGGACAGCCGCCGCAATCCACCCGGTGCTGAGGCGCTGAAAAATGAGTTTCCGGATCTGGAGTTTTGCTTCGGTGGTTTCGATTGCCGTGGTCTGGTGCAGGCCGAGCAGATCATCATCAGTCCAGGGATCCCCATGGATACCCCCGAAGTAAGGGCAGCGTTGGATATGGGCATAGAAGTGATCGGCGATGTGGAACTGTTTGCCCGCGCCATCGCCGACAAGGGCCCATGTGTGCTGGCGATTACCGGCTCCAATGGCAAGTCGACTGTGACGACTCTGGTCGGTGAAATGCTCAAAGCCGGTGGCAAGCAAGCCGCCATCGGCGGCAACATAGGGGTACCGGCGTTGGAGCTTTTGGGCGAAAACGTCAGCCACTATGTGCTGGAGCTATCCAGTTTCCAGTTGGAAACCACTCATAGTCTTAAATGTTTGGCGGCAACTTGCCTGAACATTTCTGAAGACCACATGGACAGATACAGCGACCTGGAAGCCTATCGTCAGGCCAAACTGCGGCTCTATGAACTGAGCCGACTGGCGATTTTCAACCGGGATGATCCGCAAACGCAGCCCATGTCACCCATGAACAACAACAGCTTTGGTCTGGGTAACCCCGAAGGGGATGAGTGGGGGATCACCGACGGCAAGATTTTCCACGGCAGCAGTGAAATCATGAATCTGATGGATGTGGCGCTGCTCGGCAGCCATAACCACGCCAACCTGCTGGCCGCCATGGCGTTGGCCGATGCGGCCGGTGTGGATAAGGAAGCCATGGCCAGAGTGGCCCGCGAGTACAAAGGCTTGCCGCACAGATGTGAACTGGTGGCGGTCAAGAATGGCGCCACCTGGATCAACGATTCCAAGGCCACCAATGTGGGCGCTACCGTGGCTGCGCTCGAAGGGCTCAGCGACTACCTCGGTGATGTGATCCTGATTGCCGGTGGTGATGGTAAAGGAGCCGATTTCCGGCCGCTTGCCAATGCGCTCGGCTCTGTGACTCACCTTATTACCCTGGGGCGAGACGGTGGCAAGATTGCGGCATTGAAAGAGGGCGCCATCAAGGTTGGCTCCATGGCAGAAGCCGTGAGCAAAGCCGCCGAGCTGGCGAGTTCCGGAGACATAGTCTTGTTGTCACCGGCCTGTGCCAGCCTGGATATGTACAGCAACTTTATGGCCAGAGGCGATGATTTCCGCCAACTGGTGGAGGCGCTGGATGAGCAGTGATGAACGACAACTCAGCCTGTTCGGGACCAGCCTAAAGTGGCGCTGGCCCGACTGGTTCGGTGAGAAGCAATCGCAGGGCATGCAACTGTATGACCGGCGTTTGCTGCTTGCCGTTTTGTCGTTGATCGCCTTTGGCTTTGTGATGGTGATGTCGGCTTCTATGCCGGAAGCCCAGAGCCTGACAGGTAATCCGTTTCACTTTGTGACCCGTCATCTGTTTTATCTGGTGGGTTGCGTGGTGATAGCCGCAGTGGTGTTGCAGGTAGAGATGCAGCGCTGGCAGCAACTGAGTCCGCTGATGCTGTTGCTGGTTGGAGTCATGTTGGTGGCTGTGCTGGCAGTGGGCACCACGGTAAACGGGGCGACCCGCTGGCTGTCTCTGGGGCCGGTGAGAATTCAGGTAGCAGAGATAGCCAAGTTTGCTTTTGCGGTCTACATGGCCGGTTATCTGGTTCGGCGGCATCAGGAAGTGCGTGAAAACGCCAAGGGCTTTTACAAACCGATTGCGGTTTTTGCCGTCTATGCCTTCTTGATCCTGATGCAACCGGATCTGGGAACCGTGGTGGTGCTATTTGTCGGTACTGTGGGACTGCTGTTTTTGGCCGGCGCCCGTTTGCTGGACTTCTTTGCGCTGATCCTGACCGGGGTCATGGCCTTTGTGGCTTTGGTGTTGCTGGAGCCCTACCGGATGCGGCGGGTAACCTCCTTCCTCGACCCCTGGCAGGATCCGTTCGGCAGTGGTTACCAGTTGACTCAGTCGCTGATGGCCTATGGCCGTGGTGACTGGTTTGGTCAGGGGCTTGGCAACAGTATCCAGAAACTGGAATACCTGCCGGAGGCGCACACTGACTTTATCTTTGCCGTTATAGGGGAAGAGCTTGGATTTATCGGCATTATCGCTGTGCTGGCGGTACTGCTGTTTGTGGCGCTGCGGGCAATTCGTCTCGGCAGTCAATGTCTGGCCATGGACCGGGCATTTGAAGGTTATCTGGCCTACGCCATAGGGATCTGGATCTGTTTCCAGACTGTGGTGAACGTGGGCGCCAGTATCGGCATTTTGCCGACCAAAGGGCTGACACTGCCCTTTATCAGCTATGGCGGCAGTAGCCTCTGGGTGATGACGGCTGCTGTCATGATGCTGATCCGGATAGATCATGAGCGGCGTCTCAGCCTGATCCAGGCGGTACAAGGGAGGCTGAAGTCATGAAAGGTAATAATGTGAATAACAAACGTATTTTGGTGATGGCCGGTGGTACCGGCGGTCACGTTTTCCCGGCGTTGGCAGTGGCCCGACGCCTGGCACAGCAGGGCTGGCAGGTGCGTTGGCTGGGCACGGCAGACCGGATGGAGGCGCGCTTGGTGCCTCAACACGGCTTTGACATAGATTTTATTGACATCAAGGGCGTGCGCGGCAACGGCATAGTGCGCAAGCTGGCAGCGCCTTTCAAGGTACTGCGCTCGATTATTCAGGCGCGCAGGGTCATCCGCGAATTTCGGCCGGATGTGGTGTTGGGCATGGGTGGCTTTGCCAGCGGTCCGGGCGGCGTTGCCGCCAAGCTCAGTGGTATTCCGTTGGTGTTGCATGAGCAAAATGCCATTCCGGGGATGACCAATAAGCTGCTTTCCCGTATCGCCACCAAGGTGCTGTGCGCCTTTGCCAATACCTTCGAGCCGGGTAAGGCCGAAGTGGTGGGCAACCCTATTCGCCAGGAGCTTATCACTCTTGGTGGGCAGCCCAGAGCCCAGCATCAGGATGCGCTGAAAATTCTGGTCGTCGGTGGCAGCCTGGGGGCCAAGGTATTCAACGACCTTATGCCGGCCGTGGTTGCCGAGGTCAGCAAGTCACAGTCGGTGACGGTTTGGCATCAGGTGGGCAAGGGCAATCAGGTGCTGGTGGAAGCCGAATATCAGCAGTTGGGACAGGACGGCAGAGTCAAAGTCGCTGAGTTTATCGATGATATGGAAGCCGCCTATCGCTGGGCCGACGTGGTCATCTGCCGCGCCGGAGCCCTAACCGTTTCCGAGCTGGCGGCCGTTGGCCTACCCAGCCTGTTGGTGCCTTATCCCCATGCGGTGGATGATCACCAGACTCGCAACGCCCAGGTGTTGGTGGATGCGGGCGCGGCCTTCCTGTTGCCGCAGCCGATTGTCGATGTGCCCAGGCTGGCGAATAAGCTGGCCCTGCTTGGCAGTGATAGAAATGAATTGGCCCTGATGGGGCAAAGAGCCAGAGCGGCCGCCGTGCTGGATGCGACCGATAAAGTCGCCCAAGTCTGTATCGAACTGGCAGAGAAAGGAAATAGATGAATAACAGAGCAGAGAAATACGCCCAGCTTCGCGCCATGATCCCGGAAATGCGCCGGGTGCGTCGTATTCACTTTGTTGGCATAGGTGGTGCCGGCATGGGGGGCATTGCCGAGGTTCTGGTCAACGAAGGTTATCAGGTCAGTGGTTCGGATATTGCCGAAAATGCCGTGACTGAACGTTTGGCGGCTCTGGGTGCTCGCATCATTATCGGCCACAGTGCTGATGCCGTGGTGAACGTTGATGTGGTGGTGGTTTCCACCGCGATTAAAGCGGATAACCCGGAAGTCGCGGCCGCCAGAGCCAGCCGCACTCCGATAGTGCGCCGTGCCGAGATGTTGGCCGAGTTGATGCGTTACCGTCATGGGGTGGCGATTGCCGGCACCCATGGCAAAACCACTACAACCAGCCTTATCGCCAGTGTTTATGGTCAGGCCGAGCGGGATCCGACCTTTGTAATAGGCGGCCTGCTCAATAGTGCCGGCACCAATGCTCGCTTGGGGCACAGCCGTTACCTTATCGCCGAGGCCGATGAGAGTGATGCCAGCTTCCTGCATCTGCAGCCCATGGTGAGTGTGGTAACCAATATTGAAGCCGACCATATGGATACTTATGGCGGCGATTTTGAGAAGTTGAAAACCACCTTTGTGGACTTCCTGCATAACCTGCCGTTCTACGGTGTGGCCGTGCTTTGTATCGATGATCCTGTGGTGAAAGAGATCATGCCGCGTATTGGTCGCCACATGGTGACCTATGGCTTCAGTGATGAGGCCGATGTGCAGGCACTCAACTTTAGCCAGGAAGGGCATCAATGCCGTTTCACCGTGCGTCGCAAGGGGCGTGACGACTTGGAGCTGCTGCTGAATCTGCCGGGACGGCACAATGTGCTGAACGCCTTGGCGGCGATTGCCGTGGCCAGTGAAGATGATATAGATGATGCCGCCATAGTGCAGGCGCTGGCGGAGTTCCAGGGAATTGGCCGCCGCTTCCAGCACCTGGGGTCCTTCGATACTCCCAAGGGCGAGGTGATGCTGGTTGATGATTACGGCCATCATCCCAGCGAAGTCGCAGCCACTATCAAGGCGGCTCGTGCCGGTTGGCCTAATAAGCGCCTGGTGATGGCTTATCAGCCACACAGATATAGCCGCACCCGGGATCTGTACGAGGACTTTGTCGAAGTATTGTCTCAGGTCGATGGTCTATTGCTGCTGGAGGTCTATCCCGCCGGTGAAGCACCTATCGCGGGAGCAGACAGCCGCGCGTTGTGCCGCAGCATCAGATTGCGTGGTCAGGTCGACCCTATCTATGTCGCTACGCCGGAGCAGTTGCAGGAGATACTGCCGGATGTGCTCAAGGACGGCGATCTGCTGATGACCCAAGGCGCCGGCAATATAGGCGCCCTGGCGCGCCAACTGGCGAGCAGCAAACTGGGGTTTAGTGATGATAAGAAAGATACGATTGCTGAATAGATTTTCGCCGCTTAATGGCTTGAAAACAGTATCTTTTGACCAAGAAAACCAGCCCTATATAATGGCCGGTTTTCCGCCAAGCTAACGGGCAGGACCATGGCGCTGAAGGACAGGTTGCACAATGGCCGGGCAAGGCTAGCCGGAGTCAATTGGTATCTATGCAGCGGGATTGGCTTTCTGCTGTTGGTACTGGCGGCATTCGGCATGGCGGCTTGGAAACTGGGACTGGTGCTGAATGATGCCGAGGCTTTGCCCATTGAGGCAGTGGCGATAAAAGGCGAGCGCCAGTACACCACGGATGCGGAAATCCGTGGCGCCTTGCAGGACTTGATGCAGCGTAGCTTTTTCAGCGCTGATGTGGCCGAGGTGCAGCAGGCGCTGGAGGCCCTGCCTTGGGTATACAGGGCCTCGGTTCGGCGCGAATGGCCAGCCAAGCTGAAGGTTTATCTGCAGGAGCAGGTCGCCGTGGCGCACTGGAATCAGGATGAATGGCTCAATGAACACGGCGAGGTGTTCCTGGCGCCACCGCAACCCGGGCTGGAAAATCTGCCTTGGTTGGCGGGACCTGAACCTATGGCGAAGGAGGTATTGATCTCCTTTCGGCAGATGGATGAACTGCTGCGGATAAACAGCTTCAAGCTGGATAGATTGAGTCTCAGTCCGAGACATGCCTGGGAGGCGACTTTGGGCAACGGCATCATGCTGGAGTTGGGACGAGAGGACAAGATGGCGCGGATACAGCGTTTTATCAACGTGTATCCCGAGTTGGTTAAACAGGAAAAGAGTGTCGCCAGAGTGGATCTACGCTATGACACGGGTCTGGCAGTAGGCTGGGAAGACGCACAAGAAGAGAGCCGTTAATTAATGACCAAGAACCAAGATAGAAATCTGATCGTCGGATTGGACATAGGGACATCCAAGGTCGCTGTGATCATAGGTGAAGTCTTGCCCGATGGCGAAATCAGTGTCGTCGGTCTGGGTAATCATCCATCACGCGGCATGGATAAAGGCGGGGTCAACGACCTCGATTCTATCGTGCGCAGTGTGCAGCGGGCCTTGGATCAGGCCGAGCTGATGGCAGACTGTCAGGTGTCTTCGGTGTATTTGAGCATTTCCGGCAAGCATATCGATTGTCAAAACGAAAACGGCATGGTCTCCATCAATGATGAAGAGGTGACCCAGGAAGACGTGGACAACGTTATTCACACGGCCCGTTCGGTGAAGATCCCCACCGAGCGCCGCATTTTGCACGTACTGCCGCAGGAATATGCCATAGATGTTCAGGAAGGGATCCGCAGCCCTATTGGCATGTCCGGCATGCGGATGGAAGCCAAGGTGCATATAGTCACCTGCGCCAATGATATGGCCAAGAATATCACCAAGAGTGTTGAGCGCTGTGGCCTCAAGGTGGACGACCTGGTGTTTTCCGGTATCGCTTCGGCCGATGCGGTGCTGACCAATGATGAAAAAGATCTGGGTGTCTGTCTGGTGGATGTCGGTGGTGGCACCACAGATATCGCTGTGTATACCAATGGCGCTCTGCGTCACTGCGCCGTGGTGCCGGTGGCCGGCAACCAGGTAACCAGTGATATCGCCAAAATTTTCCGCACGCCGCTGTCGCATGCCGAGCAGATTAAAGTGCAGCATGCCAGTGCCCGCAGCTCCATGGTGAGCCGTGAAGACAGCATAGAGGTGCCGTCCGTAGGTGGTCGGCCATCAAGAACCATGTCGCGTCATACTCTGGCCGAAGTGGTTGAACCCAGATATCAGGAACTGTTCGAGTTGGTATTCAAAGAGCTCAAGGACAGTGGCCTGGAAGATCAAATTGCCGCCGGCATAGTGTTGACCGGGGGCACCGCCTCTATCGAAGGGGCAGTGGATGTTGCCGAAGCCACGTTCGGCATGCCGGTCAGGGTGGCATCACCGCTGCCGGTGAAAGGTTTGTATGAATATGTGGATCAGCCCATCTACTCCACAGGTGTTGGGCTGTTACATTACGGCGCGCGCAGGGTTATCGAACGTCAGTTTGAACGACCCGAGCGTCAAGGGGTGACCAGTCTCTGGAATCGGGTTCAGAGCTGGTTTAAAGGTGAGTTTTAACTTACGTAAACGCAGGTAATACGGAGAATTCAACCATGTTTGAGATCATGGATACTCATTCTGACGAGGCGGTGATAAAGGTCATCGGCGTCGGTGGTGGCGGTGGTAATGCCGTCGAACATATGGTGAAACACAACATCGAAGGTGTTGAGTTTGTTGCCACCAATACAGATGCCCAGGCACTGCGTAAGTCTGCCGCGGGCACCACAATTCAACTGGGACGTGATGTCACCAAGGGCCTGGGCGCCGGTGCCAACCCGGAAGTCGGTCGCGCTGCTGCCGAAGAAGATCGTGAAAATATCCGTGAGGCCATCAAGGGCTCGGATATGATCTTCATCGCTGCCGGCATGGGCGGTGGTACGGGGACAGGTGCTGCTCCTGTGGTGGCGCAGATTGCCCGCGAGGAAGGGATATTGACAGTGGCCGTGGTCACAAAGCCTTTCCCATTCGAAGGCAAGAAGCGTATGGCCTATGCCGATCAGGGTATTGGAGAGCTGGCCAAACATGTTGACTCGCTGATCACTATCCCCAACGAGAAGCTGCTCAAGGTATTGGGCCGTGGTACATCACTGCTGGATGCCTTCGCTGCCGCCAACAACGTACTCTTGGGCGCGGTGCAGGGTATCGCTGAGCTGATCACCCGTCCCGGTCTGATTAACGTCGACTTCGCCGACGTGAAAACTGTTATGTCCGAAATGGGTAACGCCATGATGGGCACAGGGGTGGCTCGTGGTGAAGACCGCGCCGAAGAAGCTGCCGAAGCGGCCGTAGCCAGTCCGCTGCTGGAAGATATCGACTTGGCAGGCGCCCGCGGCGTACTGGTCAACATCACTGCCGGCATGGATATGAGCATCGAAGAGTTCGAGACTGTGGGTAACCACGTCAAGGCTTACGCTTCTGACAACGCGACAGTGGTAGTTGGTGCTGTTATCGATCCGGAAATGAGCGATGAGCTGCGAGTCACTGTAGTTGCTACCGGCATAGGTTCGGAAAGAAAACCTGACATTCAGTTGGTATCCAAACCTGCTCCACGTCAGGAACCTGTGCCAGAGCCTAAGGTCGAAGCTTACGTGCCTCAGGAAGAAGCCGTTGCGCCTGTATCTCACAAGAGCAATGCAGTTCCTGCGTCACAGCCTGCGCCCAACCCGCACAAAAACGAGCTTGATTATTTGGATATTCCGGCGTTTTTGCGTAAGCAAGCCGACTGATACTGGCGGTTATCGCTGGTGTAAATTGGGTGATCTCCTTTGTTTCTGTTAAGCAAAGGCAGGTAAATTTTTGTGAAATTACCAATTTATGCTAGGATATCCGACCAGCCGCGCCTGACGAGTGTCGATTTTATCGTCAAAGGCAGGGCTTTTTGTTGAGATGAATACGGGTAACTAAATGATTTTTCAAAGAACTGTTGAAAAAATGGTAAAGACCACCGGTGTCGGTTTGCACTCCGGCAATAAGGTGACTTTGACTATCAAGCCCGCACCAGTCAATACAGGGATCGTACTCGTGCGCACCGATATGCAGCCGGCAGTGGAGATTGCTGCTAAGGCAGAGCAGGTGCGTGAAACGACTATGTGTACGGCTCTGGTCAATGATGAAGGTGTTCGCATCTCAACGATTGAGCATCTGTTTGCTGCACTCGCTGGTTTGGGAATCGACAATGCCGTTATTGAAGTGGATGCTCCCGAGATCCCTATCATGGATGGCAGTGCCAGCCCTTTTGTATTCCTGCTGCAAAGCGCGGGGATTAAAGATCAGTCAGCGGCCAAGAAATATCTGAAAATCAAGCGCACAGTGCGTGTTGAAGACGGTGATAAGTGGGCTGAACTGCGACCTTTCAAAGGTTTCAGAGTCGATTTTGCCATCGATTTCAATCACCCTGAAATCGCCCGTAGTCAACAGCATATGGTGATGGATTTTTCCTCTTCTGCCTTTGTGAAAGATATCAGTCGTGCCAGAACCTTTGGTTTTATGCGTGATATCGAGTATCTGCGTGCCAACAACCTGGCATTGGGCGGCAGTATGGAAAACGCGGTTGTGCTTGATGAATATCGTGTCCTCAACCCCGATGGCCTGCGTTATGAGGATGAATTTGTTAAGCACAAGATTCTGGATGCGTTTGGTGACCTGTATGTGGCGGGTCACGCCATAGTCGGAGAATTCTGTGCCTACAAGACGGGGCATGCCCTGAACAACCAGCTGGTGCGGGCATTGCTTGCCCAGCAGGATGCCTGGGAGTTGGTCAGCTTCGAAAAAGAAGCGGATGTGCCTGTCAGCTTTATGATGCCATCCAATGTCGTGATGGCTTAATCGTAAAACTAGGACTGCCTTTTACGGCTGGCTAATGCAGCCAGCCGTTTTAGTTTCTGGCCCAGCTCGCCCTCGGTGTGTTCGGCCAGTGCATTAATATGTGAAGCTGCAGTTTCACTCAGCTGTCTGTGAACCACTTGGGGTTTTGCCCCCGATGTTGCCAGCGCCGGGTTGACTTTAACCTCAATAGCGGTAAGCATTGGGAGCGTTTCTGCCTGAAGTTGGGCAAGAAGTTTGGTTTTTTGAAAGTTAATCCTGGCGGCCCAAGCGGCGGAAGGGGTTTCAATAACCAACACACTTTGGCGCAGATTGGCAACTTTCAGCTGTTCGCTGACAGGGCCTGACAGCAGTTGTTTGACATGCTGGTTCAGATACAACAAAAGCTCCGCTTTCTCGGCCAGATCGGGCAAACGTCCCGACTGATGCAGTAATTGGCTGAGGTGCTGAGGGAGCTTCTTCATTACGATAATAAGATGGCTGAATTAGGCTATGAGTGTAACAGTTTTTATTCAAGGTCGGAATGGCGTGACGCGCTGGCAACCGGGCAAACGCTGGTTGCTGTTGCCTATTTTGCTCCTCGCTGCGGGCACTGGGCTCTATCATTACAACGCCGAGCGATTTGAGTCGCAACAGGCTAACGTCGACAACGAGCGTCAGGCTCGTGAGCAGCAACAGAAACAAGTCAAAGAACTCAAGCAAGCAACTGAGACTCAGTTGGCAACTCTGGTGGCGCATGTCGCCAGGATGCAGGCCAAACTGACCCGGCTTGAGGCTCTCGGGCAAACTCTTGCCCAGAATTACCAACTTGAAGAACAGTTCGATTTTGGCGCCGAGGTAGGTCTGGGTGGTTTGAGCGAGCTGGGTACCAGCATAGAGCTGGAGCAGCTGATCTCTGATATGGATCGGCTGGCATCAGGAATTGATAGCAATAATGCTCAGTTGTCACTGCTTGAAACAGTGGCTTCCAATCTCCATATAGATGAAGAGCGTTATATATCAGGGCGGCCAATCAATAAAGGTTGGTTATCTTCGCCCTACGGTTTACGTAATGATCCTTTCAATGGCCGCAGAACTGTGCATAAAGGCATAGACTTTGCGGGTACAGAAGGAGCCGATGTAATCGCCACCGGTGGTGGTGTAGTGACATGGGCCGGGAATATGTTTGGCTATGGTGAGTTGGTGGAGATAGATCACGGTAACGGATTGCGCACCCGCTATGGCCATAATAAAGCTTTGTCAGTAACTGTAGGTGATGTGGTCGCCAAGGGCGAGAAAATTGCCACCATGGGAAGCACTGGGCGTTCGACAGGACCTCATGTGCATTACGAAGTGTTGCGGGGTGGACAGCAGATAGATCCCAAGAAGTACGTCTACCGCAAAGCAGGTTAATTGGAACTGGCCGCCAGACTCGCAAGAGGCTTGGCCTACAACAGAATAAGTGATTCAGATGTTAGGTAAATTACTGACAAAAGTATTTGGTAGTCGTAACGACCGCACCCTTAAAGCCCTGGGCAAGATAGTCAACAAGATCAACGCGCTCGAAGGTGAATATGAGCAGCTCAGCGATGAGCAGCTCAAGGCCAAAACCCAGGAGTTCCGTGACCGACTCGAAAAAGGGGAAACCCTTGACGACATCATGGCCGAAGCCTTTGCCACTGTGCGTGAGGCTTCCAAGCGGGTGTTTGAGATGCGCCACTTCGACGTGCAGTTGATAGGTGGTATGGTGCTGGACAGCAACCGCATTGCCGAGATGCGCACCGGTGAAGGTAAGACTCTGACCGCCACGCTGCCGGCTTATCTCAATGCACTGACCGGTAAGGGCGTTCACGTTATTACAGTGAACGACTATCTGGCTCGCCGTGACGCCGACACTAACCGCCCACTGTTTGAATTCCTTGGAATGACGGTTGGGGTTAACGTCGCCGGTCTTGGTCAGCTAGAAAAGAAAGCTGCCTATAACTCAGATATCACTTACGGTACCAACAACGAATTTGGTTTCGACTATCTGCGCGACAACATGGCGTTTTCACCACAGGAGCGGGTACAGCGTCCATTGCATTATGCTCTGATAGACGAAGTCGACTCCATCCTTATTGATGAAGCCCGTACACCGCTGATCATCTCCGGCGCCGCGGAAGACAGCTCTGAGCTCTACATCAAAGTCAACACACTGATCCCTAATCTGATCCGCCAGGATAAAGAAGACTCGGACGACTATGTCGGTGAGGGTGACTTCAGTGTTGATGAAAAGGCCAAGCAAGTTCACATGACTGAACGTGGCCAGGAAAAAATTGAATTCCTGTTGATCCAGGCCGGACTGCTGGCCGAAGGGGATTCGCTTTACTCGGCCGCTAATATCTCACTGTTGCACCATGTTAACGCTGCACTGCGCGCTCACACCCTGTTTGAACGTGATGTTGACTACGTTGTGCAGGACGGCGAAGTGATCATCGTCGATGAGCACACTGGCCGTACCATGCAGGGGCGCCGTTGGTCTGAAGGTTTGCATCAGGCGGTGGAAGCCAAAGAAGGCGTGAAGATCCAGAATGAAAACCAGACCCTGGCTTCTATCACCTTCCAAAATTACTTCCGTCAGTATGAAAAACTGGCCGGTATGACAGGTACTGCCGATACCGAAGCCTTCGAATTCCAGCATATCTATGGTTTGGATACCGTAGTAATCCCCACCAACCGGCCGATGATCCGTAACGATATGGCTGACTTGGTGTACCTCACTGCCAAAGAAAAGTACGCCGCCATTATCCAGGACATCAAAGGGTGCCGTGAACGTGGTCAGCCGGTATTGGTCGGTACAGTTTCCATCGAACAGTCTGAACTGTTGTCCAACCTGTTGGACCGGGAAAAGATCCCTCACAAGGTACTGAATGCCAAATTCCACGAAAAAGAAGCTGAAATTGTTGCTCAGGCCGGACGTAGTGGAGCGGTAACCGTAGCCACCAACATGGCCGGTCGTGGTACCGATATCGTCTTGGGTGGCAGCTGGAAAGCGGAAGTTGAGGAACTGGAAAACCCAACCGAGGAGCAGATCGCCAAGATCCGTGTTGACTGGCAAGAGCGTCACGATGCCGTGGTTGCTGCCGGTGGTTTGCACATTCTGGGCACAGAACGTCACGAGTCCCGTCGTATCGACAACCAGCTACGTGGTCGTTCCGGCCGTCAGGGCGATGCGGGTTCGTCACGTTTCTATCTGTCGATGGAAGACAGCCTGATGCGGATCTTCGCCTCAGATCGCGTTGCCAACATGATGAAGAAGTTGGGCATGGAAGAAGGCGAAGCCATCGAACATCCTTGGGTATCTCGTGCGATTGAGAATGCCCAGCGCAAAGTGGAAGCCCGTAACTTCGATATTCGTAAGCAGTTGCTGGAATTTGATGATGTCGCCAACGACCAGCGTCAGGTGGTTTACGCTCAGCGTAACGAACTGATGGATGCCGAAAGCATTGAAGATACCATCAAGACTATTCAGGAAGACGTGATCACAGGCGTTATCGATCAATACATTCCACCACAGTCAGTTGAAGAGCTCTGGGACGTTCCCGGCCTCGAGCAGCGACTCAAGCAGGAATTTGTACTGGACTTGCCGCTGCAGGAGTGGCTGGATAAAGAAGAAGACCTGCACGAAGAGACCCTGCGTGAGCGGATCATCGAATCCTGGCTCAAGGCCTATGAGGCCAAAGAGCAGATGGTAGGACCTGAGGTGCTGCGCCAGTTCGAAAAGGCCGTGATGCTGCAGACCCTGGATGGTTTGTGGAAAGAGCACCTGGCTGCCATGGACCACCTGCGTCAGGGGATCCACCTGCGAGGTTATGCTCAGAAGAACCCCAAACAGGAATATAAGCGTGAGTCCTTTGAGCTGTTCCAGCAAATGCTGGAGTCACTCAAGCATGATGTGATCAGTATTCTGTCCAAGGTTCAGGTACAGGCACAATCAGATGTAGATGAAATGGAAGCCCGTCGCCGTGAAGAAGAAGCGCGGATCCAACATCAATATCAGCACGCCACGTCTGAAGCTTTGAATGAAGCCGAACATGATGCTGAAGTCGCTGCACATACTCCAGTTGTGCGTGATGGTGAGAAAGTTGGACGCAACGATCCTTGTCCTTGCGGCTCAGGTAAAAAATACAAACAGTGTCATGGCAAACTGAGCTAACACATTGTAAGTCATTAAAGGCAATCTCCGGATTGCCTTTTTTGTTGCTTTTAAAACGCGTTTTTTGCTCCACAAACTCACAAATGTGGATAACTCTGGGGGTAAAAAGTGCTTAACGTGTGACTAACCCTATGGCCTCAAAAAAGATCGCAAAATACTGAAAAAAGCCCTTGCGCAAAAGTTTTGGCTCCCTATAATGCGCACCCACTGACACGGCGAACGAGAACAAATATCTGTTCAAATTCAAAGTCGGTAACGCGGTAACAAGCCTTAGTTTCAAGGGGGTGAAGTTAAAAACATCACTCGCTCGAAACCAGATAAAAAAGGGCTTGACGCTGAAAAAGGGATGTGTAGAATACGCAGCCCTGACCCGATGAGAATCATCGCGGTCCTGCTCTTTAACAATCTATCAAGCAATCTGTGTGGACACTCACAGGCATTGAGAAATCGACAAAACGATTTAACTCGATGAAGAGTGTTTATACGAACAGAATTCATTGAGCAGAACCTTCGGGTTCAACCAAAACTTTAATTGAAGAGTTTGATCATGGCTCAGATTGAACGCTGGCGGCAGGCCTAACACATGCAAGTCGAGCGGTAACATTTCAAAAGCTTGCTTTTGAAGATGACGAGCGGCGGACGGGTGAGTAATGCCTGGGAATTTGCCCATTTGTGGGGGATAACAGTTGGAAACGACTGCTAATACCGCATACGCCCTACGGGGGAAAGCAGGGGACCTTCGGGCCTTGCGCTGATGGATAAGCCCAGGTGGGATTAGCTAGTAGGTGAGGTAAAGGCTCACCTAGGCGACGATCCCTAGCTGGTCTGAGAGGATGATCAGCCAC
>NZ_JADP01000037.1:0-41666 GCF_000518445.1 Shewanella sp. 38A_GOM-205m
ATCTCAACGAGCTGTTGGAGTCGAACAAAAGCTTAATGACGGTTTACCTGCTCAGGGAGCAACTCAAGGAGATGTGGTACTGCACAGATGAAGCCGAAGCCACGGCTCAATGGAACCTCTGGTGGCAACAAGTCAGAGAGAGCGGTATCAGGCCACTACTCCAATTTGGCCAGCGTCTTAAAAACTATCTTCATGGCATAGTTGCTTCAGCGGTTCATCCGTTGCACACCTGCCGACTAGAAGGGATGAACAACAAAATCAAACTGCTGAAGCGAATGGGCTATGGCTACCGGGATACCGAATACTTCTTTCTGAAAGTCAGAGAGGCGTTCCCCGGAGATCCGCGATGAACCAAAAAAAAACCGTACTCCCTGGTCGCAAGAAGCACGGATTAGAGCCATAGGGCTCAGTTTTTACCCTGAGTAACGGCTTTACTCTAGCAGTGCGTCAAAAAATTGGCAAGTGTTGCTTTATTGACTATTTTCGCCTGGGTGAGAGGTATAACAGCAAGATTTTTAGAACAAAAGCGCATATTTGCGAATTTTGACTCATTTTCCCGGATTGAAATGAAACCTTCCACCGGGTTGGGGGGTCAAAACTTCGGGATCGGAAATCAACTAAAGGAGGTTTCTCGTGCGTGTATTTCCTGTCTATGCTCCCAAGCTGATTGTCAAACACGTAAGGATATTCTTGACCGGCGCCGTCTGGGTGAAAGATCTGGGAAGATTAGAGTTTGATAAAGGGCGCTTTTTGCTGCCGAGAAAAAGCCTGCCAAAGGTAAAGCAGGCTATCATGGAATTGAACGAACTCATTGAAACTCAGAATAGCCAAGCTAAAACCGTTTAGATTCAGTTGACTTCGTCGTTGAGCAGACCAACAAGGCCGGTGACTTTCTCGTTCCACGAGTTGAGATCTTGCTGAAGTTGTTGGTTTTGCTCTATCAGATGGGCATTCTTCTGCTTTTCTTCTTCCAGCTCCATTTTCAGAAGCTCAATATTTTCGAGCGCGGCCTGGATCTTGGTCTCCAGTTTGGACAGTAATTCTAGGCTCATACAGGAGTCCTTAAATAGTTGGGCGAATGAGATATTGATTCTATCAGTGCCGCTGGCTTAAGGAATAGCTCTTATCTCCAAGTGTCCAAAAAATATGCGATAAAATTGGCTGTTTGGCAGTTTTTTTCACTTATCTGAACCACAACTGTCCCAAGCCGACTTTTGCCGGATAAAATAACGGTTTTCACCTGGAACCAAGCCGATGACAATTCAACGTATCGATACCAATCCGCGCATGAGCAGCATAGTGATCCACAACAACACGGTTTATCTCTGTGGTCAGGTTGCCAAGGATAAGTTTGCCGATATTCAGCAGCAGACCCGTACCATGCTCGAAGAGGTGGATGAACTGCTCAAGCGGGCTGGCAGTAGTCGTGAGCGGATCCTCTCTGCGACTATCTACCTGAAGCAGATGAGCGATTATGATGCCATGAATGCCATCTGGGATGCCTGGCTACCGGCGGGGCATGCACCGGCCAGAGCCTGTGTGGAGGCGGCTATTGCCGAACCCGAGTATCTGGTGGAAGTCTCGGTTATTGCGGCGATTTAAATCTCACAGCCTGCCGAGGCAATCAGCACTCGGCCAAACTCGGCGCCTTCCTGCTCAGGTGTGATAGCCAGCAGTTGATCCATTCGAATGGCGCGGTTGCTGGTGGCCGTTTGCACCAGCAGCCACTCGCTCTTGTCGGGACGGGTCTCGGTGATCAGCGCCTTGCCATGCAGTATCTCTCCTTGCAACAGCTCTATTTTCAGCGGATAACCGCGAATACAGGCCAACTCCAGGTAATCATAGCGGCCGCAATCTATGGCTTGGTAAGGTTTCATATCTTGGTCTTTTAGTTTGAAGTTAAATAATGCGCTTCCAGATGGAAGCTTGAGCTATCCAAAGTTGCACCTGCTTCCATGCAGAATGGTATAAAAGTAGTTCGAATTTTCACTTATACCAAAATAACTTGCAGTAAATTGTGAGACATAAACCTGTTGGGGGGAGTGGCTTGCTAAAGTCGCTGTATCGTCGTGGCTGTTAACCATGCCAATCGATTCAAGAAGAGATATTAAACAAAAAGCCCCATAAATGGGGCTTTTTAGAGGCTGGAGTTTGGCTAGAATCGATAGTCGACACTCAGGTACAGTTGCTGGGTGTTATCCAGTGCATATTTGCCTGAGTCTATCTTGTTGTCATAGTCCTGCTTCAGATAGCGATAACCTATCTCGGTATTGAGATTGTCGCTCAGCTTATACACCAGACCTGTCTGACCACCCCAGACAAAATTATTGTCTGATTCCAGGGCACCGCTGTCCGGTGCCGTGTGGTTGATACCAGCGCTGGCACCGACAAACCAGTTCAGTTTGTTGGCCTGATCCAAACCTATCAGGTAGTCATAGGAAACCAGTCCCATCTGCTGCTTGGCAAAGTCATCGCTGTTGTAGCTGTACGTCGCGTAGAGACGCTGGTTGGGGGTCAGGAAGGCACCACCACGCAGCATGTAGACGGCATTGCGATCATCATCGCTAAACTTGCCGCCATCAGTGGGCTTATGAGAGTAGTCATTTTGCTGCGCACCAACACCGCCGCCAACAAACCAGTCAGCTGCAAAAGAAGGGGCTGAGAAAGCGAGAGCCGCAGCGGAAGCCAGTACTAGAGATTGAATTTTCATAATTTACTCCTGGATCCGGGAAAGTCCGGATGGCTGTTTTTAAGCCGGGTCAACTTGTGTTCATCGGCAGGTTAGGACCGCTTTACTGAACTCCACCTGAATGAGAGCTGGATCGGGTTTTTAATCGTATGTATTGGCTTTTTGTGTTAAAAAACCTGATGTTAGAAATTCCAATTGTTGTGGGTCAGTGATGGGTTTGTGGTCGAAAAATAGACTGTTAACCTGAGGGAAAAGGGATGAGACTGGTATTTGTACACGGCTGGAGTGTGACGTCCACAGAGACCTATGGTTATTTGCCGCAGGCATTGGCCAAGCTGGCAGACACTGAGCTTGAGGTGAGTCATCTGCACCTGGGACGCTACATCAGTTTTCAGGACCAGGTGAAGTTGGAGGACGTTGCGCTGGCCTTCGAGTCTGCCAGACGTGAAGTGCTGGGGGATGAAGCTTTCGCGGTGATCACCCACAGCACTGGAGCAGCCGTGATACGTTGCTGGTTGGAGACCTTCTTCGGAGCCCAAAAATTGGCGGCTTGTCCCGTGACTCATATGATCATGCTGGCACCGGCCAACCACGGCTCCGCCTTGGCACAGCTTGGCAAGTCGCGCCTCGCCAGGATTAAGGCCTGGTTCGATGGATTGGAGCCGGGGCAGAAGATCCTCGACTGGTTGGAGCTGGGCAGCCTGGGGCAGGCTGCTTTAAGTAAAGCCTGGTTGAACTATGATTTTGAGGCCGCTCGGCTTTGGCCCTTGGTGCTGACCGGCGAAAGTATAGATGCGTCCCTCTATGATTATCTCAACTCCTATACCGCCGAGCCGGGCTCGGATGGTGTCGTGCGGGTCGCCGCGGCGAATATGAATTATGCTCGCCTGCGCCTGGTGGAGCAGGCACAGGAATGTGACAGCTTTGATGGTGCCTGCGTGGCCAAGCTGGCGCCGGAAAGTTTCATTCAGGCCCCTGTCAGTGGCTTCGGCATTATTCCCAAGGCCAGCCACAGCAAAGAGAAAATGGGGATCATGCGTTCCGTCAGCCGTAGAAACGCTGCCAACAAGCCGGTAGTGCAGGCGATTCTGAATTGGTTGAAGGTCGACTCGGTAGAGGCTTACCGCCGTGCCTGTCAGGAGCTTACGCGGCAAACCCAAAGCCGGACCACCAAGAAGCGTTACACCATGCTGGTGATTCGGGTGTGGGATGATACCGGCGCCGCCATAGAGGATTTCGATTTTTATCTGCTCAGTGGCGAGCAGTATCTGCCGGGTATTCTGCCAAGAGGCTTTATGCAGGATAAGCAGCGCAACCAGCAGAGCCCCAACTGCCTGACCCTGTATCTGGATGCCGCCAAGATGCAGACCCTGTCTCAAGGGAAAATCGGCTTTAAGTTGGTACCGCGCCCAGATGATGGCGCCTGTTATTATCGTGCGGTTGAGTTCCAGTCTGATGCCGGCGCGGTATCCAGGCTGTTAAAGGAGGACGCCACTTTGGAAGTGGATCTCTTGCTTAAGCGGCACAGGGATGCAGGGCTGTTTGCTCTGGTCAGCCCTGAAGAGGGCGGCGACTTTTCCAGCTTAGCTCCTCAGGGGGAACTTGCCGATATTTGATGGCTGAATTTTTTACAGTACTCCTGCTGGACACAGTCCTTGGTCCTCTTGACATTATTCCGGGCGCTCCCTAGTCTGCTTGAACAATAGTCAAGGTGGTAAGCAATGGAAATCAAGTATCAGTTAAAGCCCGCCGCAGAGCGTCGCTCAGAGCAGTTTTGCCCTGAAGGTAATGTTGGCTTTGGTCGTCTGCGCACCGACCATATGTTCATGATGGATTATTATGATGGCGAGTGGCGGGATCCCCGCATTGTCCCCTACGGTCCGTTTGAGATGGCTCCCGGCGCGATGGCGCTGCATTATGGTCAGAGTATTTTTGAGGGCGCCAAGGCCTTTATGCATGAAGACGGTGAGATTTATACCTTTCGTCTCAACAAGAATGCCGAACGCATGAACCGCTCTGCCGATATCGTCTGTATTCCCAATATTGATGAAGCCATGCAGCTTAAGGCGATCAACGCCCTTATCGATGTCGACCGTCTCTGGTTCCCCATGCAGGAGGGAGCTTGCCTCTATATTCGGCCCTTTATTTTTGCCACCGAAGACAGACTGTCAGTCAGCCCGGCCAACCGCTACACCTTCTGTGTGGTGATGAGCCCCAGCGGCGCCTACTATGGTGAGAGCCTCAATGCCATTCGCCTGCTGATCAGTAAAGAATTCCACCGTGCAGTATCCGGTGGTACCGGTGCCTCCAAGGCCGCTGGCAACTATGCCGCTTCACTGCGTGCCGGTAAGGCTGCCGCGGCTCACGGTGCTTCCCAGGTGCTGTATCTGGACTCGACCAATGAATATATCGAAGAAGCCGGGGCGATGAACCACTTCCATATTCTCAAGGATGGCACAGTGATCATCCCTGAGTTTACCGATACCATACTCAAGTCGATCACCTCGCAGTCTATTATTGAGCTGGCGCCACTGCTTGGCTGTGATGTCCGCCAGGAGCAGGTCAAACTGGATGATTTTATTGCAGGTGTCGAGTCGGGCGAGATCATCGAAGCCGGCGGTTTCGGCACAGCAGCCGTGGTTTCTCCGGTCGGCTCCTACATTTTTGAAGATGGCCGGGTGGTCACTGTTGGTGACGGCAAGGTGGGTGAACATATCAGTCGCATCTATCGAATTTTCACCGAAATCCAGAAAGGGCACAGACCGGGCCCACAAGGCTGGGTTTGCAAAGTGCCCAGGCTGGAGAAGGCATAAGCCAATAACTAATTATTGATAAAACGCGGCCATTTGAGCCGCGTTTTTTATGGGGTGATGCTATTTTCGGCCGAGTAAGGCTTGTGCTTGCGCTTCTGTCATTGGGCGCCCCAGCAGGAAGCCCTGTGCCTGATCGCAGCCCTGGGCGGCGAGGAAGTTAAGCTGGGCCTGGGTTTCTACCCCTTCTGCCACCACCTGTAACTCCAGGCTGTGAGCCAGGACTATGATGGCGCTGGTAATGGCGGCATCATCAGGATCTTTGGTGATATCACGGACAAACTCGCGGTCAATCTTCAAGGTGTTCAGCGGGAAACGCTTGAGATAGGCCAGACTGGAGTAGCCGGTACCGAAGTCATCGACCGCCAGGCTTAACCCCAACCCCTTCAGTTGATTGAGTATTTCCACTGATTCCAGCGGTTGCTGCATCACAGCCGACTCTGTCAGCTCTATCTCAAGTAGATCTGCAGCCAGACCATGCATGGCAAGAGCAACCTCTATGCTGGAAATAATGTCAGTCTGCAGCTGTTTGGCGGAGATATTGATCGCTATCGGAACCGCTTCCAGCCCCTGATTCTGCCAGCGCTCCAGTTGACTGCAGACACTCAGCAGTACCCACTGACCTATGGCGTTGACCAGGCCGGTTTCCTCGGCCAGCGGAATAAACTCCGCCGGAGAAATAGGTCCCAGATCCTGGCTTTCCCAGCGCAGCAGGGCCTCCATGCCGGTGAGTTTGCCGGTATGGACGCAGAATTTGGGTTGGTACAGCAGATAGAATTCGTCGCGATCCAGCGCCTGTTTCAGCCCGGCTTCCAGCTGCACATGGCGCACCGCATAGGCGTTGAGTTTAGCTGTGTAGAACTGGAAGTTATTGCGCCCCAGCGACTTGGCATGGTACATGGCGGTATCGGCAAACTTCAGCAATTCCAGCGCCTCTTCGGCATCATCCGGATAGAGGCTGATGCCTATGGATGGTGAAACATTGAGGCTGAAGTTCTCCAGTGCGAAGGGGCGCTCGAACGCCGCCAGCAGTTTTTCGGCGATAACGGTCGCCGCCTTGGTTTTTTGCAGGCCTTCGAGGATGATGATGAACTCGTCACCGCCCAGGCGGGCAACCGTATCTCCATCTCTTATCGCTTGGGTCAGTCTGGAGGAAACCGCTTTCAGCAGTTGATCACCCACATGATGGCCCAGAGAATCGTTAATGTGTTTGAACCTGTCCAGATCCAGAAACAGCAGGGCGACCATGTTACGGTTACGGTGCGCCTGGCGCAGGGCATGATCCAGTCTGTCCTGGAACAGAGTGCGATTGGGCAGGCCGGTGAGCTGATCATAGTTGGCCAACAGACGCAGGTCTTCCTCGGCCTGTTTGCGGTCTGTGATATCGGTAAATACCACCACGAAATGGCTGGCTTCGCCCTGGCTGTTGAGCACCTGATTGACTTCCATCCATACCAGCAGCGGCTGCTTGCTGTGGGTGCGGATCTGCACTTCACCGGACCAGTGTTTTTGGTTCAGCAATTGATGCTCTATCTGCTGATAGAAGCTTCTGGCGTAGAGTCCTCGGGTCAGGAACAGGAAAGACTTGCCGGAGATCTTCTGTTCGTTGAAGCCGGTCGTGCTGCAAAACGCCGGATTGACCGAGATGATGCGGTAGTTGAGATCGCAGACCACCACAGACTCATTCATGCTTTCCAGTACCTGGGACGATAGCCGCAGTGCCTCTTCCTGGCCACGGCGCATGCTGATATCCGTGTAGGTGCCCGCCAGGCGCAGTGGTTTGCCACTACGGTCGCGTTCGACGATTTTACCGCGATCCAACACCCAGCCCCAGTGCGTGTTGCCAAGCTTGATACGATACTCGGCCTCGAAGAATTCGGCATCCCCCTGCAGGTAGCTCTCCAGTGCCGCTTGAACATGGGGCCTGTCGTCGGGATGTACCAGCGCCATCTGCCGACTGGCGTTGGTTTCCAGTGGTGTTTCCGAGCCTTGTTTGGGGCCGGTAACGAAGAAGCGATCGTCTTCCAACTGCCAGTCCCACATCCGGTCACCCGAGCCCCAGAGCGCCAGTTTCAGCCTCTCTTCAGAAAGCTGGATATTGGACTGTGTTTGCTGCTCGAGACGACGTTGCGACAGGAAACGCCTTAGCCAGAGGCCAAACAACAACAGCGCCAGTGCCAGATAAAACAGATTAGCCAGGGTGGTGCGGTAAAAAGGGGCCGGCACTGTGAGTTTTAACAACAGTTGCTCATGTCCTTCGGGATTGTGCTGCAACTGATGGCGGGCAAACAGCCGATAGTCGCCGGGCGCCAAATTGGTATAGCTGATCTCGTGCAGCGACTGGGCCGGATGCCAACTCTTGTCCCAGCCCTCAAGGAAAAAGCTGAATCTGTGGCGTTGGGGATAGGCAAAATCCAGTGCCGTGATCTCAAAGCTTATTAACTGCTCACTGTAGGGAATCGTCAGCTCGGGTATATGGCCAAGATCCAGCCTGGGAAAATAGCTGTTGCCCAGGCGGTAACCGGCCAGGGCCAGTTTGGGTTGTTTGCGTACCTTGGGCACCTGCTGAGGGTAGAAATGGTTCAACCCATTGATGCCTCCAAACCAGATACTGCCATCCTTGTCCTGCCAACTGACATTGCCGTTGAATTCCAGCGCCTGCAAACCTTCATATTCGTTGAAGGTCAGCACCTTTTCCTTGTCGATGGCAAAGCGGCTGATCCCTGAATTACTGCTGAGCCAGAGGTCGCCGCTCTTGTCTTGCTCCATGGCATAGACGGTATTGCCCGGTAATCCCTGATTACGGCCGAAGTGTTGCAGCTCATCCTGGCGCAGGCGACTGAGGCCACCGTGAGTGGCAAACCAGATATTGCCGTCCCTGTCTCTGAGAATATCCCGCACCATGGGATTGGCCAGGCGATCACCGCGGATGATCTGTTGTTGGCCCGTGTCAGGTTGCAGCCAGTAAGCGCCATTGGTGGTGCCGACCCAGATGCCATTGTTGGCCGTGGTCAGGCTGAGGATCATCTGCGACTGTGGCCCTTCTTCAAGATACTCGTTGACAAAGTGGGCCTGGAAAACACCGGTTTCCGGGTCGAAATGGTATAAAGTGTTGCCGGCACCGAGCCAGATCTGTTCATCTGGGCTGATGATCAAATCGCGAATACCGGGTTCGTTGCCCGGGGGCCGATAGAGCTGCATTTGGCCGCTTTTGTTCAGTCTTATCAAGCCTTCACTGCTGGCCAGCCATAGCCTCCGGCGGCTGTCCTCGGTAATCGCCCTGATAGTGAGGTCCAAAAAGGATTCATCCTGCCCAAGTAGTTTGGCAAGCTGGCTGTTGTGGGAGAAAAATCGGCCATCTTGATCCATATGAAATAAGCCGGCCCTGTCGGTGCCCAAATACAGCAAGCCGTCGCCGGAGCGGAAAATGGCACGGATATTGTTGTCCCGCTGGCGCTCCAGGGGTTGTTGATTGTTGTAGATATGCTCGAAGTACTGCCGGGCCAGGTTCACCTTGTCTATGCCTGAAAACAGGCTGCCAATCCACAGAATACCGTTGTTGTCCTGCAGCAGGCTGTAGACATCATTATCGCTGAGGCTATTGGGATCGGATGGGTCATAGCGATAGTGCCTGGCTTGCCACTGGCCTTCTTTAAGCTGTAGCTGGATAAGCCCCGTCTGTTGGCCCCCTAGCCAGATGCCGCCCCTGCTGTCAAAGATAAACTCCAGAATGCCCCGATTGGGCGTTGGCAGCCGGTAGATGAACTCTGGGTTTTTCAGCCCGGGCGGATAACGCCAGAGTGCGTCATCGATAACCAGCCACAGGGCGCCATCTTCGCTCTGGCGAGCCTGTAGCGGATGACCATGTTCGGCATCGGGTAAGGGCAGGGGCTTGAGTCCTTCATTACGCAAAACCAGCAAACCATCACTTTGGGTGCCAATCAGCAGGGCATCTTTTCCTATGGGAGTCAGTACCCGGATATCGGCGCTGATATTTTGCCCCAGTGACAACTCATGCAGCTCACCGCTGACCGTATCCAGGGCGTAGAGTCCATTGCCGCTTCCAACCCAGAGTGTCTCACCCACCAGAGTCAGGCGGTTGATTCTTTTGCTGTTGATCCCCTTGTCACGGCCAACGGGAGTGAATACTCCCGTCTGTAGATCCAGGCGATTCAGTCCGCCGTTGAAGGTGCCTATCCACAACTGCCCCCGGCTATCCTGCAGTATGTCGGTGACATGATTATCCGACAATGTCTGGCTGTGGTAGGGGTCATGTTGAAACAGAGTAAATTCGATGCCGTTGTAACTGTGCAGCCCATCCTGGGTGCCAATCCACAAAATGCCCGCCTTGTCCTGGTAGAGGCTGGTGATGCTGTTCTGATTCAGGCCATTCATGCTGCTGACATGCTGGAATCTGAGCTGGGGCGCAGGTTCTGCCCTGAGCTCAAACAGGCAGACAGATAACAGTAGCGCGGCGAGTAGGCAGCAGATCCGAGACAAGAGGCCCTCTTTTTCCAGTAGGTTTTTGATTGGTGAGAATTTATTTTATAACAGATTTCTTTTCTCAGTTTGGCAAACTTTATCGCACTTTATCCTACTTTGTTGCCCAGTTGATAACAGAAAGGAAAAAAGGCCCCGCCGGAAGGGAGGAAGCGGAGCCTTTTGGAAAGGGGGAGAGGCAATCGACAGCTGTGTTATCAACGACTGCCATCGAAAGCCAAGCTACTGTTAGAAACTGTCGTCCGGAATCCGTACTGCGCCTTCCATCAGGATGCGCGCCGAGCGACTCATGATGGCCTTGGTCACCTGCCACTGGCCGTCCTTGAACTCGGCTTCGGCGCCGACTTTCAAGGTGCCAGATGGGTGGCCGAAGCGTACCGAACTGCGCTTACCGCCGCCGGCCGCCAGGTTAACCAGGGTGCCCGGGATAGCCGCGGCCGTGCCTATGGCCACTGCCGCCGTGCCCATCATGGCGTGGTGCAATTTACCCATGGACAGGGCGCGAACCAGGAGGTCAACATCGGTTTCGGCCAGCTGTTTGCCACTGGATACCTGATGCGCCTGCGGTTTGGCTACAAACGCTACCTTGGGAGTGTGTTGGCGGGTTTCGGCTTCGGATAGCTCCTTAATCAACCCCATGGCCAGCGCGCCGTGTGCCCTAAGCAGCTCAAAGCGAGCCAGCGCCTCGGGATCGCCGTTGATCTCCGGCTGCAATTCGGTGCCTTGATAGCCGAGATCGGCGGCATTGACGAAAATGGTCGGGATCCCGGCGTTGATTAGCGTCGCCTGAATTTTACCGCTGTGGTGTACTTCGGCGGGAACCGTCAGCTCATCCACCAGCTTGCCGGTAGGGAACATGGCACCGCCGTCTTCTCCGTCATCGGCTGGGTCGATAAATTCCAGCACAATTTCGGCGGCGGGGAAGGTGACACCGTCGAGCTCAAAGTCACCGGTTTCCTGCACTTCACCGGCGCTGACCGGCACCTTGGCGATAATGGTCTTGCCGATATTGGCCTGCCAAATCCGCACTTCGCAGATGCCGTTTTCCGGTACCCGTTCAGGAGCAACCAGACCGGCATGCAGGGCAAAGGCGCCTGCCGCAGTGGAAAGGTTGCCGCAGTTGCCGCTCCAGTCGACAAAGGGCTTATCTATGGAGACCTGACCATAGAGGTAGTCTACGTCGTGACCGGGAACCTGGCTGGCATTCATGATCACGCATTTGCTGGTACTCGAGGTCGCGCCGCCCATGCCGTCTGTGTGTTTGCCGTAGGGGTCCGGGCTGCCGATGACCCGCATCAACAAGGCGTCGCGGGCCGGGCCGGGCACTCTGGCCACCTCGGGCAGATCGTCCAGGCGGAAGAACACTCCCTTACTGGTGCCGCCGCGCATATAGGTGGCGGGAATTTTTATCTGTGGTTTAAATGCCATGGCATTGGATCCTTTGAGATAAATATTTTTATCAGTCGGCCATAACCTTGGCTATGGCCGACTTGGTCACGCATCAAGGGCCGGCTTAAACATTGCCCTGCAAGAAGTCCTGCGCGAAACGCTGCAGTACACCACCGGCTTCATAGATGGTTACTTCCTCAGCGGTATCCAGGCGGCAGCGCACAGGTACTTCCACCGTTTCGCCATTGCTGCGATGCAGCAACAGGGTCAGGGTGGCACCGGGAGTGCGCTCGCCGAGAACGTCGAAGGTTTCTGTGCCATCTATGCCCAGAGTTAGCCTGTCGGTCCCAGGGAAAAACTCCAGCGGCAGCACGCCCATGCCTATCAGGTTGGTTCTGTGAATGCGCTCGAAGCCTTCGGCCACAATTGCCTCGACTCCGGCCAGACGCACGCCCTTGGCGGCCCAGTCTCGGCTGGAGCCCTGGCCATAGTCTTTACCGGCTATGATGCACAGCGGTTGCTTGCGCTCCATGTAGGTTTCTATCGCTTCCCACATGCGTACCTGTTGCCCTTCGGGCTCGATACGGGCCAGTGAGCCCTGGATCACCTTGCCGCTATCGTCCTTCACCATTTCGTTGAACAGTTTGGGGTTGGCAAAGGTGGCCCGTTGAGCCGTCAGATGATCACCCCTGTGGGTGGCGTAGGAGTTGAAGTCTTCCTCCGGCAAGCCCATCTTGGCCAGGTATTCACCGGCGGCGCTGGATGGCAGAATGGCGTTCGATGGCGACAGGTGATCCGTGGTGATGTTGTCACCCAATACCGCCAGTGGCCGCATCCCCTTGAGCGCACGTTCACCGGCCAGGGCACCTTCCCAGTAGGGCGGACGGCGGATATAGGTGCTCATTGGGCGCCAGTCATACAGAGGGTCGACCCCATCACCATATTCCACGGCGATATTGAACATGGGCTCATACACCTTGCGGAACTGCTCCGGCTTGACCGACGACTTGACGATGGCATCTATCTCTTCGTCGCTGGGCCAGATGTCCTTGAGGGTTACGGCGTTGCCGTTCTGATCTGTGCCGAGTGCGTCTTTCTCTATGTCGAAACGCACAGTCCCTGCAATGGCGTAGGCCACAACCAAAGGTGGCGAGGCCAGGAATGCCTGCTTGGCATAGGGGTGGATCCGGCCATCGAAGTTACGGTTACCGGACAATACCGCGGTGGCGTACAGATCTCTGTCGATCACTTCCTGTTGGATTTTGGGATCGAGCGCGCCGCTCATGCCGTTACATGTGGTACAGGCGAAGGCGACTATGCCAAAGCCCAGCTGTTCCAGGTAAGGCAATAGTCCTGCCTCGCGCAGATAGAGGTCCACCGCCTTGGAACCGGGTGCCAGAGAGGTCTTGACCCAAGGCTTGCGTACCAGGCCTTTTTCCACCGCGTTGCGGGCGATAAGACCGGCGGCAATCACGTTACGTGGGTTACTGGTGTTGGTACAGCTGGTGATGGCGGCGATAATCACGGCGCCGTCCGGCATCAGGCCTTCTTGCTGCTCTACCTTGCCGGCAATGCCTTTGGCGGCCAAGTCGCTGGTGGCCAAACGGGCGTGCGGGTTGGAAGGACCGGCCATGTTGCGCACCACGGAGGAGAGATCGAACTCCAGTACCCGCTCATATTCGGCGCCTTCGAGGCTGTCGGCCCACAGACCCGTGGTCTTGGCATAGTTTTCCACCAGCGCTACCTGCTCGTCATCACGGCCGGTGAGGCGCAGATAATCTATGGTTTGCTGATCGATATAGAACATGGCGGCAGTGGCGCCATATTCGGGAGTCATGTTGGAGATGGTCGCCCTGTCACCCAGGGTCAGGCTGGCGGCGCCTTCACCGAAGAATTCCAGATAGGCACCCACCACCCGCTCCTTACGCAGGAATTCGGTCAGCGCCAGCACTATATCCGTGGCGGTAATGCCGGGAGCGGCCTTGCCGGTCAGCTTGACGCCGACTATGTCCGGCAGGCGCATCCAGGAGGCGCGGCCGAGCATCACGCTTTCGGCTTCCAGGCCACCCACGCCTATGGCGATCACCCCGAGGGCATCCACGTGTGGTGTGTGGCTGTCGGTGCCGACACAGGTGTCCGGGAAGGCTACACCGTCGCGGCTCTGGACCACGGGGGACATCTTCTCCAGGTTGATCTGGTGCATGATGCCGTTACCGGGCGGGATCACATCGACGTTTTTAAAGGCCGTCTTGGTCCAGTTGATAAAGTGGAATCTGTCTTCGTTGCGTCTGTCTTCAACGGCGCGGTTTTTCTCGAAGGCATCCGCTTCAAAGCCGGGGTGTTCCACTGCCAGAGAGTGATCCACAATCAGTTGGGTTGGCACCACAGGGTTAACCTTGGCCGGATCGCCCCCCTTGTCGGCGATGGCATCACGCAGACCGGCCAAATCAACCAGTGCTGTTTGGCCGAGAATGTCGTGACACACCACCCGCGCCGGGAACCAGGGGAAGTCCAGATCCCGTTTGCGTTCGATAATCTGTTCGAGGAAGTCGTTGAGCCTGCCTGGCTCGGCGCGGCGGACCAGGTTTTCAGCCAACACCCGCGAGGTGTAGGGCAGTTTGGCATAGGCTCCGGGGCTGATGGCCTCGACCGCGGCGCGGGTATCGAAATACTCAAGGCTGGTGCCGGGCAGGGGAATTCGGTAATTGGTATTCATGAGTTCTGTCCACTGAGAAGCAACTGCAAAAAGAGCCGGGCCCCTGCTCACTTGGGTGCCCGCTCTTGCTCATTCATCGGGCGGCCGTTTGGCCGCCGCCGGGATCAACGCTCGCTGAGAGGCGTCACCTTGCGTGGCTCAACCCCAACATAATCGGCACTCGGGCGGATAATGCGGTTGTTGGCGCGTTGCTCCATCACGTGCGCGGCCCAGCCGGTGAGGCGGGAGCAAACGAAGATGGGAGTAAACAGCTTGGTGGGGATCCCCATGAAGTGATAGGCACTGGCGTGGAAGAAGTCGGCGTTACAGAAGAGTTTCTTCTCTTCCCACATCAGGGCTTCACAGGCAACAGAAACGCGATAGAGGCGATCATCACCATATTCCTGCGCCAGCTTTTCCGACCACTCTTTGATGATCACGTTGCGGGGGTCAGACTCGCGGTAGATGGCGTGACCAAAGCCCATGATCTTCTCTTTGCGCTCCAGCTTGCCCTTGAGCACTTCGCGGGCATGGTTTTCATCGCGCATATCCTGAATCAGCTCCATCGCCGCCTCGTTGGCGCCGCCGTGCAGAGGGCCGCGCAGTGAGCCAATGGCGCCCGTGATGCAGGAATGCATGTCAGACAGGGTAGAGGCGCAAACCCGGGCGGTGAAGGTAGAGGCGTTGAATTCGTGCTCGGCGTAGAGGATCAGTGACACATCCATAACCCGGGCATGCAGGGCCGATGGGGCTTCGCCGTGCAGCAGGTGCAGGAAGTGGGCGCCTATCTGGTCGTCATGGGTTTCTGTGTCTATACGCACGCCGTCATGGCTGTAGCGATACCAGTAACAGATGATGGAAGGAAATGCCGCCAGCAGACGGTCGGCCACTTCGCTCTGTTCGGAGAAATCTTTTTCGGTCTCCAGGTTACCCAGCATGGAGCAACCGGTACGCATAACGTCCATAGGGTGGGCATCGGCCGGGATCCGCTCCAGCACCTCTTTCAGTGCCTGTGGCAGGCCGCGCATGCCTTTGAGTTTCTGACGATAGGCCGCCAGTTGCGTTTCGGTGGGCAGTTCGCCGTAAAGGATCAGGTAGGCCACTTCCTCGAAGCTGACGTTTTCGGCCAGATCTTTGACGTCATAGCCGCGGTAGGTCAGGCCTGAGCCGGACTTACCGACTGTGCTCAGTGAAGTTTCGCCTGCGCTTTGGCCGCGTAATCCGGCGCCGCTCAGTTTCTTGTCAGTCATAATGCATTCCCTCTTCCGTTACACTCTTGTCAATTTGTTGGCCAGCCATGGCTGGTTTGGTATGCGGTTGCCTTTTTCAGCGCTCTGGGGTGCTGTGTAGGGCGGCAACCCCGGGTGTTTCTTGGGGCAAACCCTGCAACCGGCGCGTCTGCGCCGGTCAATCATCCCTGGATTCAGCCGTTACTTTTGGCTGAACAGCTCATCGAGCTTGGTTTCGTAGTGGTGGTAGCCGAGGAACTTATACAGTTCTTCACGGGTTTGCATGGCATCGACCACATTGCGTTGATGACCGTCGGTCATCAGTGCCTGCATCACTTTCAGGGCGGCCAGGTTGGCGGCGCGGAAGGTGCTCAGTGGGTAGAGCACCATGTCGGCACCGGCTTCGGCCAGTTGTTCCTTGTTGAACAGTTCTGTCTTGCCGAATTCGGTCATGTTGGCCAGGATCGGGGCGTTGACGGCCGCCTTGAATCGACGGTACTGATCCAGCTCGGTCAGCGCCTCGGCAAAGATCATGTCGGCGCCCGCCTCGATATAGGCCTGGGCGCGTTCGATACCTGCATCCAGTCCTTCCACGGCAACCGCGTCTGTGCGGGCCATGATGACGAAGTTCTCATCTGTGCGGGCATCCACAGCGGCCTTGATACGGTCAACCATCTCTTCGGTGCTGACCACGGCCTTGTTGGGTCTGTGACCACAGCGCTTCTGTGACACCTGATCTTCCATATGCACGGCGGCGACACCGGCCTTTTCAAATTCCTTGATGGTGCGGGCAATGTTGAAGGCGCCGCCCCAGCCTGTGTCTATGTCGACCAGCAGCGGCAGTTCGGTGGCCGATGTGATGCGGCCGGCATCGATCAGTACATCGTTCATTGAGGTCATGCCGAGATCCGGCAGGCCGTAAGAGGCATTGGCGACACCGGCACCGGAAAGGTACAGGGCCTGAACACCGGATTGCTCGGCCATCAGGGCGAAATAGGCATTGGTGGTTCCCACGATTTGAAGTGGCTTGGCCTTGGCCAGAGCCTGGCGGAATCTGAGTCCTGCGCTGCGAGTCATCTGTTTGCTTCCTTATATTGAGTCCAGGGCGGCATGCTCCGCCTGAAGCTGTTTGAGTCTGAGTTCGGTATTGCGCCGTCCCTGCTCGATATGACGGCGCATCAGCAAGCCGGCCAGTTCGGCATCGCGCTGGGCTATGGCTTCGACTATGCGTCTGTGCTCGGCGATGGCTTTGACCGGGCGGTTCTTATTGGTGCATTGATAGCGATACATTCTCAGCAGGTGATATAAGCCGCCGATCAGGGTTTCCTGCAGGTGCTTATTACCGCTGGCGCGGATGATCTGGTAGTGAAAGTCCACATCACCCTCTTCCTGAAAATAGGTATCGCCTTCTGCCAGCGCCGCTTCCTGACGGGCCAGCAGTTGCCACAACTGGTCGAGCTGCTCATCGGATATCCGTTTGGCGGCCAGTTCACAGGCCATGGCTTCCAGCGTGCTGCGCAGTTCGTAGAGGTCGTTGAGCTCGGCCACAGTCATGGCGGCGACTCTGGCGCCCACATGGGGGATACGTACTACCAAGCGCTGACGCTCGAGGATATGCAAGGCCTCACGGGTTGGACCGCGGCTGATACCGTACTTGAGTGCCAGCGCCTGCTCGTTGATCTTGCTGCCGGGAGCCAACTCACCCTTGATGATGCTGGTCTGAATTTGCACCAGGATCTGATCCACCAGGGTACTGCTCTTCTCCGGAGTGGCTTTATCAACGCCGTTTTTGTCCAATACAGGTGCCTGAGTCACTGCTTAAGTTTCGCTCGATTGTTAACAATGGTTCGACATTAGATGTGATCTGGGTCATTGTCAACAATACCTTTACCTAGACGTAAGTCTAATATTTTGGTGTTTTTGGTATTTAAAATCTTATATAACATTGCGTTAAGTTTATTTTTTAAACTTGCTGTTAGCATGGGTTTACACTTGCTATTGCAACTATTGTCGACAATCTTGTTTTAAACAGTTTTCTTGAGGGGCGACTGATAGAATGCTCCTTGTCAGCGGCAGACAAGGAAAAGAGCGAAGCTTGTTATCCGTAGCAGTGCCCCAGACCCTGGGCCGTTAAACAGAGAGAATGAGCCACTGCCAATTAGGCGAGGGCGGTTCCCCGGAGTGAATCGTCCGAGTGATGAGAGAGGCAAGAGTGACAAGAGTGGACAAAGTATGAGCGCAGAAATCATCAACACAGCAAAACCGAATCGGATATTGATAAGCGCCTGTTTATTGGGGCAAGAAGTACGCTATGACGGTGGCCATAACTTGCTCAATGATGCCAGAGTGCAGCTATGGCAGGCCCAAGGGCGGTTTGTGCCTTTCTGCCCCGAGTGCGCCGGCGGCTTGCCGACACCCAGAGCACCGGCCGAACAGATACAGGGACGAGTGCTGACCTGTGACGGTGAGGACGTGACAGAGGCCTTTGAGCGAGGCGCCGAGCTGGCACTGGCCAAGGCGCAGCAACAGCAAGTGGTTGCGGCCATTCTCAAGGCCCGCAGTCCTTCCTGTGGTAAAGGCAAGATTTACGATGGCAGCTTCTCCCGCCAACTCATAGAGGGCGACGGCGTGACCGCCGCCTTGCTGATGCGCCATGGTATTCAAGTGTTCAGCGAATTTGAGCTGGACGCCGCCGAGAACTATCTGACTGAATGTGATAAAAGCGCTTGAGTCGAAATACTCAGTTTTAAAATAACAATGCCGGGCTTAGACCCGGCATTGTTTTGTCTTGGACAATCACTGTCAGTGGCTTTTTTGTGCCAGCTTGCTGTAGTCGTCGGCGGGTTTGCATTCGGCCAGCAACTGGTCTATTTGGGCATCCTTTTGTTGCCAGATGTCGTTGAGCCAGCGTTGAAACTCTACCCTGTACTCTGGCTCGCTGAAGTAGCGAACAGAATCCACCTGAGGCACAGGCAGAGCCTCGATTCGCACCACGATTTTGTGCACTTTACCCTGCATCACGGCGCCGAGAATATCCTTGGGGGCATCGGGATAAAGCACAGTCACGTTCAGCAAGGCATCAAACTGTTCGCCCATGGCTGACAAGGTGAAGGCGATGCCGCCGGCTTTTGGCCGCAGCAGGTGCTTGTAGGGGGATTTTTGCCGTTGCCGTTTGTCTTCGGTGAAGCGACTGCCTTCCACATAGTTGATGATGGAGGTGGGCAAGTCTTTGAATTTTTCGCAGGAGCGCCGGGTCGTTTGCAGATCCTTGCCCCTGAGCTTGGGGTTCTTCTTCAGCTTTTCCGGGCTGGTGCGGTTCATAAAGGGCATGTCCAGCGCCCAGCAACCCAGGCCCATGATAGGAACATACAGCAGCTCTTTCTTGAGAAAGAACTTCAGCATGGGGATGTTGTTGCGCAGGATATAGGTCTGCGCGGCAATATCAAAGCCACTGAGGTGGTTGCTGATCAGCAGATACCAACCATCTGGCTTGAGGCTTTCAAGTCCCTGCACATCCCATTCGACCTTGGCTATCAGGTGCAGTATGCCGCCATTACAGCTGGCCCAGGCCCACATGAAACGGTTCATTAACCGGGTCATGGCGATGCGGCCACCCTTCCAGGGCAGCAACAATTTGAACAGGCCGCCGATACACACCAGCGATCCCCAAACGGCGGTGTTGATGATCAGCAAGCTCAGGCTGAGAATAAACAGCACAGGCCCGGGCAGGAAGTGCAACATCAGGAGTCCCCTTGAGAATGGTTTGCCTTGGCGGCCAATTGTTCCAGCACTTCATCCTTGTGCTGCCAGAGGGCGTTCAGCCGCTCCTGGAAGGCTTGTTTGAACTGACGATCATTGGCGTAGTCACCCCGCATCCCCGAGTCTATCTCCTTGACCTCCAAATGGAGGTAAACCTCAGGCAAACGGCCGCTGATATAGTCCCAAAAACTGGGGATCTTGCCGGGATAATAGATGGTGACATCCACCAGTTTGTGGATCTGATCGCCCATGGCCGACAACGCAAAGGCCATGCCGCCAGCCTTGGGTCTGAGCAGGTGTTTGAACGGTGAGTTTTGCTTCTGGTGTTTGCTGGGCTGAAAGCGGGTACCTTCGACAAAGTTCATCACGCTCACCGGCTTGTGCTTGAATTTGGCACAGGCCTTACGGGTAATTTCAATGTCTTTGCCTCTGAGTTTCGGGTTCTTTTTCAACTCGGCCGTGCTGTAACGGCGCATAAAGGGAAAGTCCAGCGCCCACCAGGCCAGCCCAAGTACGGGCACATAAATCAGCTCTTTTTTCAGGAAAAACTTGAGAAAAGGGATCCGCCGATTAAGCAGTCGCTGCAGGATCAAAATATCGACCCAGCTCTGGTGGTTGGCTACCACCATATACCACTCCTGCTCTGACAGCTCCGGAAGCTCGTCTATATGCATCTTCAGCGGATGAAACAGCTTTTCTATGCCGCCGTTAACACTGATCCAGGCGCTGGCGCAGAAATCCAAAGCGTGGCTGCATAGGCGCTGTAATGGCTTTATTGGAAGCAGTTTTATCAGGCTGCCCAGCAGAATTGGCAGGCTCCAAAACAGGGTGTTGATAACATAGCCACTAAAGGCAAGACAACCTCGAATCAAGGACAACTTGGGCTCCCTCAGGATCATAAAAAGAAAAATCGACCGACTATGTTAACCGCAGTCGCCACCTGGCTTCAATCTTAAGCTGGCGTTGACAGGGAGTTAGGGCCTGCTCACATAAGCATTGGTACAAGAGGTTTAACCAGCTTCAGCCGCATAAGTTGCGCCATCTATTCTTTGCGCTGTGCAGAAGATGGCTTGCAAAGCAGCGTCTTTCAGTATCTTCCTGAGCCTTTACCCGTATGTTGCTTTGTGGCGAAACTGCGCCTGGCTCTTTAAGTCCCCGGCGCATTTTTGGTGGAAGCCGGTTGACTGTCAAGCGCAACACTGGCGCCGGTAAATGGGACAATCGGCGCCGTTGTAGGCTAGGGCGGCATAGCGACTATGGCTGGTTAATTGATAGTGGCTGGCTGATAGGGCTTTGGCTGGCTGGTTAATTGATAGGGCTTTGGGGCCGGGCAAATACTTTAGCCCAGATGCTTGACTCTGGAGCTTACTCCAAGCTTTACACTCCTTGGCAATAACAAACGGCTCGGATAGTCACATTTGGGTTCCGAGGCATCATTTGAGCCATAGCATGAGGCACAGTTATGAGTCATTCCTGTTGTGATCCCAAACCCACGCCCGAGACTGTAAAGGCGGGGGCTAAGGACCCGGCAAATTGCACAGATAGCCAGATAGCCGGTAACGCCGTCAGTCATTCCAACGAGCATTCTGGCTGTCATTCGGCTTGTTGCCATGATCATCATGAGTCCCATCAGGCCGACTCCGCTGCCGAAGTCAACACTGCCCGGCTTGGCCAAGGTGAGCAGCATCAGTGGCAAATACTGGGTATGGACTGTGCCAGCTGTGCCCGTAAAGTCGAAACTGCGGTTTCCAGGGTGAGCGGCGTTTGCAGCGCCAGGGTGGTATTTGCCACCGAAAAGCTGCTGGTGGAACTGAAGCCCGGCGTTTCGCCCCAAGGCATAGTCGATGCTGTGCATGCGGCCGGTTTTAAGCTTAAGCAGCAGACTCAGGCAGGTAAGGAAGGTTCCAAGCCCGGCCCGGCGAGCCGGCTTGGCAAATACTGGCAACCACTGTCACTGGCACTGTTAATGCTGCTGGCGGCTCTGGCGCCAGCGAGTATCAGCACTAGCCTGTTCACTTTGGCTACAGTTTTGGGGCTGTTGCCTATTGCCCGCAAGGCTTGGGCCCTTATTCGCAGCGGCACCCCTTTTGCCATTGAAACCCTGATGACAGTTGCCGCCATAGGTGCCTTGTTGCTGGGCGAAACGGCTGAGGCGGCCATGGTGTTGCTCCTGTTTATGCTCGGTGAGCAGCTCGAATCGTTTGCGGCTGGCCGCGCCCGCGCCGGAGTCAGCGCCTTGATGGCATTGGTACCGGACATGGCATTGAGGCTGAATGATGGCCAGAGGCAAGAGGTGGCCGCCTCTGAGCTGCGCCCGGGCGACATCATAGAAGTTGCGCCTGGGGCACGCCTGCCGGCCGATGCCGAACTGCTTGATGCCTCGGCGACATTTGATGAAAGCGCCCTTACGGGAGAATCTATCCCGGTAGAAAGGATTAAGGGCGAACGGGTCGCCGCCGGCTGCCTGGCAGCCGACAGGCTGGTGAAGATGAAGGTTGTCTCCGAGCCCGGCAGCAACGCCATAGACCGCATCCTGCATTTGATTGAAGAGGCCGAAGGACAGAGAGCTCCGATAGAGAGATTCATCGACAAGTTCAGTCGCTGGTACACTCCAGCCATTATGTTGCTGGCTTTGTTGACAGTACTTTTGCCGCCTCTGCTGTACGCCGAACCTTGGGAGCAATGGATCTACCGTGGCCTGACACTGTTGTTGATAGGTTGCCCCTGCGCCTTGGTAATTTCGACGCCGGCGGCGGTAACCTCTGCGCTGGCGGCCGCAACCCGTCAGGGAGCCTTGATTAAGGGCGGCGCGGCATTGGAAGCACTGGCACATGTCGATACCGTCGCCTTCGATAAGACCGGCACCCTCACAGAAGGTAAACCTGAAGTTACCTTGGTGGAGAGCCTCACAGAGCAGGATGCGACCAAGTGGCTCAGGGTGGCCGCCGCCATTGAATTGGGCTCACACCACCCCCTGGCACAGGCGATAGTCAATCATGCCAAAGAGCAGCGGCTGGAACTGCCAGGCGCAGAAGCTATTCGGGTCTTACCCGGTATGGGCGTTGAAGGGCGGGTCGATTCGCAAAACTGGCGACTGCTGGCCCCTTCAAGGTTGCCAAGCTTAGCTCCTGAGTTGCGGCAACGCGTCACAGAACTGGAGCAGCAGGGGCAGACCCTGGTCGTACTGTGTGATGCCGAGCAGGAGCCACCTCGTCCTGTGGCCATTATTGCCCTCAGGGATCAGTTGCGCGTTGAGGCCGCCGAAGCCATAGCCAAGCTACGCCGTCTCGGTATCGACAGCATAATGCTGACAGGTGATAACCCAAGAACCGCCAAGGCGATTGCCGAGGAGCTGGCCATCGACTGGCGCGCCGGGCTGCTGCCGGAAGATAAAGTTTCTGAGGTGGCGGCATTGGCCGAGCATCGCAATGTGGCCATGACGGGAGATGGTATCAATGATGCCCCGGCAATGAAGCGAGCCCGTATCGGCATTGCCATGGGCGGCGGAACCGATGCCGCGCTGGAAACCGCCGATGCGGCCCTGACCCATAATCAGTTGGGAGGGGTGGCGGCAATGATCCACTTGGCCAGGGCAACTCTGAGCAATATCCGCCAGAACATAGCCTTGGCGCTGGGGCTGAAGGCGATTTTTCTGGTGACCAGCTTACTGGGGATCACCGGCCTCTGGCTGGCGGTGATGGCCGATACAGGCGCAACTGTGTTGGTAACTGCCAACGCCTTGAGACTGCATAGAAAGCGCTACTGAAATGTATTGGTGTTGATAACAATAAAAAAGAGGAAGGTACCTTAGACCTTAACACCTTCCTCTTTCAAACGGACTCAGGTTATGCCTTGGAGCATGCCATTAGTGTGTAGAGCTTGCCCTCAAAGGTATGGCTGCTGGGCCACACTGCAGTGTCTATCCGCTGAATCTTGTTGAAGCCGCACTCGTTTAACAGCTGCAGATATCCCTCATCTTGCCAAGCCTGCATTCGGCTGCCGAATCGCGTCACCTTGCCGTTTTCTTCAATCACCCAAAACAGTGTGGAACTGGTTTGGAGTGCCTCGTCCCAAGCATGCTCCGTCAGTAGCAGGTGGGGAGCATCGAGAAATAGGCCCTGTGAATGCCTTTGCCAGCTTGGCTCTGCCTGTCCCTGTCGTTTGACTTCATCAAAGCTGTGAACTTCCACAAGTAGTTTGCCATTCGGCATCAGCCAGTTTGCACAATCCTTGAGTAAACTCTTGGCATCCGCTGCGCTGAAAACATTCAGCTCACCGAAGGTCATCATGATGAAGTCAAACTTCTTGGCCGGCCGGTAGCTTCTGACATCCAGCAGTTGATAGTCGATATCCAGTCCAGCCGTCTGCGCTTGTTGTTGGGCGTAGGTTATAGAGGCTGGAGAGAAGTCAACGCCAGTGCAGCAAAAGCCGCGTTTTGCCAGCAATTGAGTGTAAAAGCCGGGGCCACAACCCAGATCCAGCACTTGTGCGCCAGGAGCCAGTTGGCTGCAGAGCCAATCTACCTGGCGCTCAATCACCGCCAGTTTTCTACTGGCCCAATCGTGCTCCTGGGAGAGGTGGTTTTCCAGCATTCGCTGGCTGAAATCGGCATCATTCCAGGGAATTTTGCTTTCGTTCGGCGACAGCCTTATTGGCAAATGCTGGCTGATTAGCTTATTGATATTCATACCTTTCCTTGCTTTTTTGAAAGCTTACTTGTGTATGCGGCCTGTCATTTTGGTAAAGTTGAACCACTGGCCGTTTTCGGCGGCCATCATCTCGCGATCCCGTACGGCATAAGGGTTGTCGCATGCCAGCCACTCCTGCCATGCCTGGGCGCACAGCCCGCTCTCTTCGCACAGCTCCAACTGCAAAAATGCGCTCTGTTGCCAGAGTTGCATCCACCAGTCGACGGTGAAAAAGTTCATCCCGGGTTGCCACCAGGGGGCCAGCTCAGGGGCAACGCTTTGCTGCAGTGGAAATGGCTTTTTCAGCCCGGGCACCACTATGGCGACCTGGCCGCCCGGCTTGATGAAAGGGGCGAGGTGGGTGTCAAAAAACGCTGAACTGGCACCAAAGTAGTGATAGGCATCGATGGACAAGACGGCATCGAAACTGTTTTCTGCAAATGGGGCATGTCCCGGCCGCATCTGGGTTACGTCAAAGTTTACCGCTGTGATCCTGTCTTCCTGGCCAGCGGCCTTGAATCTTGCCTGGTTGTCTTCGGCCGCTATCCAAAGATCCATTGCGGTGACTTCGAGGTTGAAGGCCTTCGCCAGATAGATGGAGGTCATGCCTGTGCCACAGGCCAAGTCCAGCACCCGCATCCCTGGTTGCAGTTGCAGTGACCGGCAGACTTCTTCGGTCAGCAGCAGGGCGTTGGGGCCCATCATGTTGCTGTTGATATAGTCACGGGAAAATAGTGTATTCATCTTTCTTTCCTCAACGGTTGTCCAGTTGGGCGCGCACATTGTGCAAGCCGGCCGTGGTTATGCGATAGGGCTGACCTTTGACAGATTTGATCAGTTTTTTGGCTTTGAGCTTTTTGAAAATGGCGAGGGTACAGTCGCAAAGAACAAGCCCTTCGCGGCTATAACATTCAACGGCTGTGACGCGACCTGAAGTGTCGCGGAAATAACAAATGCGTCCGCCTTTGGCGAGGACGTGCAGGGTACGTTGTTCCTGACGGGATATATTCATACTGGAAAAACTCGATAATCATCATGAGCAAAACATGCGGGCACTTGTCAGTGTCCACCTTTGATTTACGCGCATTGATAATCAGACCGGCCTTGGAAGGTCAGTTAACTGATTATCTGATGATTACAATCTCCAGCATCAATGCCTCAATGAGAGTTGAAAGTAGGTTTACTGCTCAATTTTTACCACTAAGGATGTTAGATGTAAATCAACCGGTTGGGGAACTGTGATTTTAGGCTGTTTTTTGTGCATTTTACTCTTGTTTTCAGTTGATTGGATTGTGAATAAAGCTCAAAGGCGTTTGGCCCGTCTGCTTTTTAAAAAACGCAATGAAGGCGCTGTCGGAAGAAAACGCCAGATTGTGGGCCACTTCGCTGACAGATCTGGCGCCGGATAGGAGTTCAATGGCCTTCAAAAGGCGCCATTGTTGGCGCCATTGCTGATAAGTCATACCGGTTTCAGCCTTGAATAACCGGGTGACTGTTTTGGTGCTGGCGCCGACACTGCCGGCAAGTCGGCCTATATCAGGCGCGAGAAACTCTTCCTTGATAAGCTGCTGGCGGAATCGGCGAAACCTGCGATCCTGTGGCAGTGGCAGCTGAAATGAATGTTTCTTGGCGGCATAAAACTCTTCCCAAAATAACGCACTGCTATTGGCCATATTCTGCTCCGGCGTGTCCCAAGGCCACAGTGCCATTTTGTCTATCAAGGCTTTCAAGAGGGCGTTGACCTCTATCATGCGAAGCTCAGCCGGAGTGTTGAACCTGGCACAATCAAAATACAAAGAGCGATAGGCCACCACATTGGTCATTACCGCGCGGTGCGAAATACCGGGCGGGATCCACACGGCTTTGGTGGGTGGCAAGATGCAGATGGCATTCTCCAATGCAAAGCTCATGCATCCGTGGGGGGCATAAAGCAGTTGCCCTTTATGGTGTTGGTGCATGCCCGAATCGTGCTGGCCAACATCGGCCGCAATGCCGATAACACTGGCTGGAAAGGTATCCGCATCGAACTCAGTTTCCTGCTCAATAATCGCCATGATGTCCCTATTTTGATGTTTCTTGTCTTTATGTCGTTAACGTGCCGTTTCATCACGAGTATACACTGCGCGCCGACCCGGAAAAGCGCGAATCAAGCCTGCATAGAGTAACAGGGCTTGTTCGCAGCTTGCTTGATTGTGATAAGGATAAGAGATGAAAACCAAACCTTCGCTATGCTTGATGCTGGCGCTACTGATGTTCCCGCAAATAGTGGAAACCATTTACAGCCCGGCCCTGGGGGCGATTTCGCAGACATTTGCCGTGTCCTACCCTCAGGCGGCGCAAACCCTATCGGTTTATTTTCTGGCTTTCGCTTTTGGCGTGGCAGTGTGGGGCATAGTGGCCGACAGTTGCGGCCGTCGCCAGGCCATGTTGCTGGGACTCTTTATCTATGGCGTCGCAGCCTGGGTGGCCATGTCAACAACCAGCTTCGCCGTGCTGATGGCCGCCAGAGCCTGCAGCGCTTTTGGTATTGCTGTCGGCTCAATCGTCACCCAAACCATGCTGCGTGACGCCTTCAGCGGCGAAGAGTTGGCGAAAGTGTTCAGTGTGATGGGACTTGGGATTGCCATCAGCCCGGTTATCGGCATGTTTTCCGGTGGCCAATTGGTCAAGGTGGGTGGTCATCATGCGGTATTTTTAGCTTTATTTATTATGGCCTTGGGACTATTCGCCTATTGTTTTATCAGGCTGCCGGAAACCCAAACCAGCAGGCAGAGTTTGCAACTGGTCGCCTTGAGTAAACGTATGCTCGGTGACAGGCAAATCTGGCAATCTGCACTCTTGGTCACTGCCTATAACGTCGCCCTGTTTTCTTACTACCAACTCGGTGGATTCAACTTTGCCAGGCTTGGGTTCACGCCGGAACAGTTTGGTTACAGCGGCTTAATCCTTGGCCTGGGCTCACTGATCGGCAGCTACAGCAATAAACGCTTGATCTCCAAGGGAGTCTCTCAAGGCAAACTCTTGCAAGGCGCCGCTTTACTGCTGCTCCTGGGAGCCATAGGAGTACAACTCTCGCTGAACTCCATCGGGTTTCTGGCGCCTATGCTACTCGTGGTTATGGCATTCGGAATAGCTATCCCCAATGTGCTCAGCATGGCCTTGGTTCAGTACCGACAGCAGGCCGGCAGCGCCGGTGCCCTATTCGGCTTGATGTACTACTTACTCATCGGCAGCGGCCTGGCTCTGGCAGGCGCGGTGCAGCACTTGGGATGGGTACTGTTAGCCTGCGGCAGCATGGCGCTGTTGATAAGCCGGGTTCGCTGATGAGTTTGCCGCAGTTGGCCACTGTTCAATGCAGAGTTTGCGCTATTAGGCCCTGTCTCCGGTCTTAGTGTTCATTTGCGGCGACCAGCTATTAGGTAGGCTCTAGAAATGACAAAGCCCCTTATTGACGGGGCTATGGGGTTTGCCGGATTTTTGAACGTTTTTAACAGCGCGGAACATTATTCTAGGTTCTGGATCTTAATATTGATTGGCTGTCTGGGGTGGTCTTTTTATTGGTGCTTTAAGGGGGTTGCTTAGGTGTTTGCATACATTTACTCCCCGTATCACTACCCACTTGCGCTTGATAACTAGCACTTGTTAGGAACACAGTTACTGAGTAATCCAGTGTTGGTCCTTGAGCCGTTCCCATGCAGCCAGAATATGTGCTGGCTTCATTTGGGCTTTACGAGGGTCCCATGAGTGAACTTTACTAACAACATCCTCTGGGGTTAAAGAGCCGTCAGACTCCTTGGTTGCTACCCAGTGAATTCCATACCGTTTTGCGACTCAAAGCCTTCAATGAGCTTAGAAACGCGCTCAAAGCGTTGCTTGGTGTCAGCATGTTGCTCTAGATAACTCATTGCTTCTTCGGCTGCATCAGGTTTAAGTTCTATGGGAGTTTCAGGTTTATTTTTGCCGGTCACTAAACCCCGTAATGAAATGGCCTTCCATTCGGTTCAATACCTGGCGTAGAACATCTGCATAGGGCCCGTAGTGGTGTTTACAGAACACTACTTTATTTAAAACAGACTAGTTTTTGCGCTTCCAATGGAGATAGTCGACAGTCAAAGCCGGTAGACTTATAGCGTTCTATCACCCCTAGCACTGCTGCTCGTCAGGGAGTCATTTCAGGGCGTGCAGTTTTATCTGCCATTGCTTTGGCATCAGGTGCAGATTGCTGAGGATAAACCCGCCACTTGATATCTATTATAGTCGCAAATTTTTGTTCAATTACTTTGCTTTAATTCATTCTAGCGCTAGCCTCCCAAACCACTTCCCAGGGCTGGAATGGCAACGGACCTGAGTTGGAGTGGTAGTCCCCCGAAAAATAGCAGCACCTCAATTAGTCAGCATTTTTTTGCCACAGGGAAGTGAAATGCAAATTGTACATTGTCCAAGTTGCGGTCAGAGTCAATATAGCGCCGGAGACATGGACTTTACTCCACGTGAGCACACGGCTTTCATTTTCTTTGGGGCAGCCGGTGAGTTCTCTTACCGAACTGAAGAGTTTAAAAGTCATTTTTGGAGATGACCTGATTGATGAGCTTTAGATTGACCTTCTTGCGGTCGCAGGCTACGAAGATAATATGCTGATTCTGGAAGTTAACTGTGGCATGGCCCTAATGCGTTCCACTGACACTTTCGGCTTTGATTACAACATGATGAAGCTTTAACGTATCAAGCAGCTGGCGGTATCTGTTAACGCCAGCATTCACCTTCCGTCCGCAGGCAGTAGGCTCCATAGCCTTGCATTTAACACTACTTTCTAGTCCAATAACCTCCCCCCAGAGTCACGCAAAGGCACCAAATGAAACTGCTCAATACATATGAAGACAGAGATGAAGCAGAAATTGCACTGACAAAGGTTCAAGGACAAAAGCGCCTGGCCAGTGAGAGAGATGATACCGAAGTTATCTACAACCTCTTTGGCGAACCTAGCTGGGGAAATTTCTATCGCCTTGGGATGTTTCAATTGCCAGAGCTGCAAGGACTGGTGGCGCAAAGGCAGAATGGCCAGACTTATGATGAACAAAAGCATGGTGAGATCATCACGATGCTTCAATATGTTGCCAAGAACTTCGAACTGGAAATTCCTGGGCATTGGAAGTAACGAAAAGAAGGGGGGGCCGCGCCTCCAAGCTGGGCCACCATCTTCTTGAACAACTTCTTTAGGTAAACCGGGCCAGTATCTTCCATAAACAACACATTACGTTCTTCTAGCTTATCCTTCGGCTACGGAACGTTGAGCAAATCTGAATACAACGTTTCCGAAACAATGAACCCACTCAAGGTTGGAGAACTGAAGCAATGGAAGTTGATGAACAACTACCATCAGCGCTCATTGTTCGAGACAGCTATGTACCGCTACAAACAACTTATCAGCGCCAAATTGAGTTTGTGTGACTACAACGGACAAGTGGGTGAGGCATTAGCTGGCGTGAAGGCATTAAACAAAGTCATAAGACTAGGAATGCCTGTTCGCCAGACAATCTCGTAAAGTAGCGGAAAGCCTTGGGGTTGTTGTGTTTCTGCGAGTGATTTGGTCAACAACGCCAGAGTTAATATGTGTTTGATAGCTCTTTTATAACCATCCGGTAGGCTTTATGGCATCTTCTTTCTCATCTGCCCTTTAGCGATAAAAGCATGTACAAACCAATCGTCAGATTTCAGCATTCCCGCGTAAAAAACGCTGCGCACTCACTGATGATTTGAAGTTACCCTCGATCCTATCGCCATTATTATAAACCATTTGCACATATAAATTCATAAAGCCAATATCTTCAGGTACTTCCGTTATACCATCAGTACTTAGGTACTCAATTGCCTCATCAATAGTATGGAAATTCCGGTTTGCACCAAACATCGGAGCAACAACGACAGTGCTGACTTGTCTGTCCAAAGTGTCCTCGAGCGTTTTCTTGAATCGAGCAACCTCTCCCTCAGTTTTTAAGACAATCTGTGAAAAGATATCCCTCTTCTGTTCTGGTGTTAGTGACTCGAAAATTCCAATCATCCTCGTCGCATCGTCATCAGATGTTTGCTCATCATAAAAAATATCAAAACCAGCCTCTTGAAATGCCTCGAATACTTCTTTTGATTCAAAGTATACTGTTGAAAAACCACAACTATTTAATTGTTCAACTGAGGGCTTAGTAAAATCACCCGCGATCACTGCACCTAAAAACGGCTTATGGTACTTATATTTTTCAGCTACCGGTAATACAGCACCCTGAATTTCTTGTGCTTTATTTTTGGAGTGCTTAGTGTAACGTCGCCAAGCACACTCAATTAGCGCAACGGGTAATCCTAGTTGCTCGTTTGTGCCGTCACGTTCGATAACAAAATCAAGATCATGTTTACTACCATATACATCAACCCAAGTTACTTTTTTGCCATATCGAGCCTTTCTAGGAGTGCCTACCACATCCAAATATAGACCTCGATTTTGACAGATGGTTGTAAGCTCATACTCAAAATATTTTTCGATAAAATTACCGATTAGCTGACCTAATTTATGCGCTGGTGATTGTGCCACTTTTAATCCTTACTACCCATTTACCCAAAGACGACCTTCATGCAATGGCACTGTATGCGTCCTATTCTTCCATTTAACGTTTCGATCTCGAAGTTTCTCAAAACTGTAACCTTTAAAACCACTTGCTATCGCCAGTTTACCTAACCATTCTTCGGCAGGGACATGTACTCCATAAGGTGCAGAGTCACCGATAACAAAGCAGACCTTCGAATCAGGGGCCATTACAGCTCTGGAATTTTGCCAAATTTTTGCCAGATCAAAAAAGTAAGCAGCAACCATAGTGTGGTACGTCTTTTTTCCACCTTTAGTCAGGCGAACTTCTGCCAACTCTCTTGTAACTGGCTCTAACTCATCAATAATTGGGGATAGCAGCGGCTCTTGAAGTATTTCATCCAATATTACTTTGTCCAAAGCCGAATGCTGAGAGCAGGAACGCATAATCTGTGGACGAACTGCTGTTTTTAAGTCTCCATAACCAGCAATCTCCCCCCAAAACATCATTTCTAGACGTGTGGCGTCAGCATAATCGTAATTATTTGGGTAAGGTGGTGAAGTAATTAATAAATTGCATGGCTCCGCAATTTGAAACGGCTTTCGCACATCATGCTCGACAATACTCGCTGACTGTAACCAACCATTGTTTTGTGCGTAGAACATATCTGAAGCCATGAGTTCGGCTTTTCCCATAAAAGCATCGAATACATCGAGCACTTTAGCCTTTGTTTTGTTGGGTAAAACATATTGCCACTGAGCTGTTCCCACACTACTACATGCTCGCAAGATGGAAGTTATGTTGAGACGAACCAATTCCCAAACAGGACTTTCATCGACTAACTCCTCATACGCAAGCCTTAACTTATCGAGCTTTGTAAGTGCTTCTAGTGTATAACATTTTCCAAGAAGATTTGATTCATCATATCTTTCGGTAAAGCCTGAGCGACTTTGTGCGTTGCTAAGAACCTCATTACAAGCCGTTATGAAATCATCAACTTCCAAAAACCATAAATTCTTTGCTCTAGCTATACGAGCCACAAAAGGGTGCCCGTCGAAGCCATATGCAGTCCGACCAAGAGCACTAGCTGCAAATGCTGTCGTACCCGAACCAACAAATGGGTCAAGTACAACTGCTCTATTCCCTGATTCGCTCTCAAATTTATGGATCTCAGATTGAACCCATTCAGCTGAAAAACCAGCAGAATATCTAAACCAACGGTGAACTGGTAGTTTCATGTTGTCGAGAAATGTTCCCGAGCGCGCTCTGATTTTAGCTGACATAATGCTTCACAAATTACTGAAATTGGGGAGAGCATACCATTAAAGCCTGTGGATATACACAGTGCTTTAATAGACATTGCAGGTATGTCGTCTTGCTGTCTAATGCAACGAGTGGTGCACTGCTTTAGTGCAGCGTGTCAGAACTACCTGTTTGTTTTGGTGAGTAAGTCAGCCGTTAGACGATGGAGGTTGCGCCGAGTCTATGCCTAGTCCAGGAGGACAAGTGTTATTGAAGTATGTACAAATCAGGTTACAGCAGAATTAACGGCATAAACCGGGAGCAACTGCTCCCGGTTTATGCGTTATGCCTCTGCTGCGTCTCGCTGTTCGATTTTTTCCATTATCCAATCTTCAATTTCACTCTCTACCCAGGCAACGTTGCGCTCGCCCAGAGATACTGGCTTGGGGAAGTTGCCATCGTTCATGTATTTGTACACGGTTGATTTAGGTAAGCCACTACAGGGTGAGAATTTTATTGGAATTTATTCCACGTTTTGGATCTGCTCTCTCATCTGCTCAATCAGCACTTTAAGCTCGACTGCGGCGGCGGTGATTTCGCTGCTGATTGATTTGGAGGCCAGGGTGTTGGATTCGCGGTTGAACTCTTGCATCATGAAGTCCAGTCTGCGGCCTTCGCTGCCACCCTTGTTGAGGATCCGGCGGGCTTCGGCCACATGGGCTTCAAGGCGGTCCATCTCTTCGGCCACGTCCTGTTTTTGGGCCAGCAATACCATTTCCTGTTCCAATCTGGCCGGGTCCAGTTCGCCCTGGATTTCGGCCAGGCGGTTGCTGAGTTTTTCCCTTTGCCATTCCATGACCTTGGGCATGTGCTCGCGGACTATGGCGACCTGGGCTTCAACGGCATCCAGGCGGGTCAGCAGCATCTCTTTGATGGCGCTGCCTTCACGGCCGCGGGCTTCGATAAACTGATCGACGGCGTCGTCGAAGGCTTTGAGCAGTTCGGCGGCAATGGCATCCATGTCTTGCTCGGATGAGGACATGACCCCTGGCCAGCGCAGAATATCCACCGGGTTGAGCTCACCTTGGCCGGCTTGCTGTTTTACCCAGTTGGCGGCCTGCAACAGTTGCAGTGCCAAGTCCTGATTCATATTCAGCTGGGTACCTTGTTGATCGCTCAGCTCGTAGCGCAGGTTGACTTCTACCTTACCGCGATTGAGACGCTTGCGCAGTCTGTCTCGCAGCACAGGCTCCAGACTGCGGAACTGTTCCGGCAGGCGCAGATAGGTTTCCAGATATCTCTGGTTGACTGAGCGGATTTCCCAGGAGGCTGTGCCCCAGTCGGCTTTATGCTCGATACGGGCGTAGGCGGTCATGCTGTGGATCATCAGATATTCCAGTTGCTTGAAGACGGGTGTAGCAGAGGATTATAGACAGCTTGCCCCCGGGGTTAAAGTGAAGTGTATACACTTTGTCGGTTCGATACGGATCCGCCATAGCGTCAAGCGCCGCAAGGCCCTATAATATGCAGCCAATTCAGTCCAGACGACAAAATACAGGAATTCACTATGCGTCCCAGCAACAGAACTCCGGCTCAAACCCGCCCCATTTCAATCACTCGCCAGTTTACCGCCCATGCGGAAGGTTCCGTGCTGGTCGAGTTCGGCGATACCAAAGTACTCTGTACCGCCAGTTTTACCGAAGGGGTGCCGAGATTTCTCAAAGGCCAGGGCCAAGGTTGGGTGACGGCAGAATATGGCATGTTGCCCCGTTCTACCCATAGCCGTATGGATCGCGAAGCGGCCCGGGGCAAGCAGTCTGGTCGTACCCAGGAAATTCAGCGCCTCATCGGCCGTGCTTTGCGCGCTGCTGTGGATATGAAGCTGCTGGGTGAAAACACCATAGTGATCGACTGTGATGTGATTCAGGCCGACGGCGGTACCCGCACCGCAGCCATCACAGGTGCCTGTGTGGCTCTGGTGGATGCGCTTAATTGGGCTCGTGCCAAGGGTATTCTCAAGGCCAATCCACTCAAGTTCCTTATCGCCGCCGTGAGCGTGGGGATTTTTGAAGGTGAGCCTATCTGTGACCTGGAATATATCGAAGACAGCGCCGCCGAAACCGATATGAACGTGGTGATGACAGAAACCGGCAAGATCATCGAGATCCAGGGCACCGCCGAAGGCGAGCCGTTCAGCCATGAAGAGTTGCTGAGTCTGCTGGAGCTGGCCAAGCATGGCATTCGTGAGATTATCGATGTGCAGAAGGCTGCATTGAGTTAAGTTTTTTTAAGGACCCCATGAGGGTCCTTTTTTTCGTACTCCAGAGAGTACTTGTTCGTACCCGTGAGCCTTAAGGGCTTACCCATAATCACAAGAGGAGAGATCGTGAAAGCCTATCAGCGCGAGTTTATTGAATTTGCCCTTGAGCGTCAGGTGTTGAGATTCGGTGAGTTTACCCTGAAGTCCGGCCGCAAGAGCCCATACTTCTTCAATGCCGGTCTGTTTAACACTGGCCGGGATCTGGCCCGCCTGGGCCGTTTTTATGCTGCTGCGTTGGTGGATGCCGGTATCGACTACGATCTCCTGTTTGGCCCGGCCTACAAGGGGATCCCCATCGCCACAACCACGGCTGTAGCCTTGGCCGAACACCATGATCTGGATATTCCTTACTGCTTTAACCGCAAAGAGAAGAAAGACCACGGCGAAGGCGGCAATCTGGTTGGCAGCGAGCTCAAGGGTAAGGTGATGTTGGTGGATGATGTAATCACCGCAGGTACCGCTATTCGCGAGTCCATGGAGATCATTCAGGCCAATGGTGCGACTCTGGCCGGGGTATTGATTGCACTCGACCGTCAGGAGAAGGGCAAGGGCGAACTGTCTGCCATTCAGGAAGTGGAGCGCGACTTTGGTTGCCAGATAGTGGCCATCATCAAGCTGGCCGATTTGATTGCCTACTTGGCCGAGAAACCTGGAATGGAGCAGGAGTTGGCCGCCGTTAGCGCCTATCGTGAACAGTATGGTATTTAATGCCACCCAGGATAGAATGTCAGTTCTTACAGAAGCTTGAGTAAACTTCTGTACAGCCCATAAAAAAACGCTGCCTTGGCAGCGTTTTTTATGGCGGAGAGGCTATTTGGCCTGATGCAGAAACTCGGCGCGGGTGGCCGGGTTTGACTTGAACACGCCGCCAAGAGCCGTAGTGGTGGTGGAGCTGGTGGAGTCCATCACACCGCGGGATTTAACACAGTAATGCACCGCATCCATTTTTACCGCCACATCTTTGGTTTCCAGCAGGGTCTGCAACGCAACCAGTACTTGCTGGGTCAGGCGCTCCTGCACTTGTGGCCGCTGGGCAAAGAAACGCACTATGCGGTTGATCTTCGACAGGCCGATGATCTTCTTCCGCGGCAGATAGGCCACAGTAGCAGTGCCGTCTATGGTCACCAGATGATGCTCACAGGTGCTGGTGAGGCTGATGTCCTGCACCCGCACCATTTCATCGAAGCCCATCTTGTTGTCGATAACAGTGATCTTGGGGAAGTTGGCATAGTCGAGGCCGGAGAAAATTTCGTCGACATACATCTTGGCGATACGTTTCGGCGTATCCATCAGGCTGTCGTCGCTCAGATCCAGCGACATCAAGGTCAAAATGGCCTTCATATGGGCTTCTATTTTTTCCTTGCGCTCCTCGGCCGACAAGCCACAGGGTACCATGGGGGTCTCGAGTCCTCGCTCCAGGAGCGCGGTCTGAACCATCAAAGCTGCTTCACTCAATGCCATTGTTTTCCTCCGGCGGATAGACGCCAAGCCAGTGCCTTCCGTTTGTTACTGTCCGCGCAAGCTGTGACGCTTTTCACATTTATCTGCGGGAAGCGGAGGATACCGCTATTTGCTGTAAATTCATACCAGAAAAGCCCCATAGCACGAAAAAAGCCGCTCCCTGGAGAGCGGCTTGGTTTACGGCTGTTAAACTTAAACGCCCAGATTCTGCTTCAGGAAGTTTAGCATTTTCTGATAATAGATGGCTCTGTGGCTTTCATCGTAGAAACCGTGGCCCTCATCATCCATGATGATTTTCTGGTAGGGGTAGTTACGCTTCTTGAGCGCATCTTCCAGGGCTTCAAACTGCTCTATCGGAGCGCGCTCATCATTGCCACCGTGCACAAGCAGCAGATTGGCCTTGAGCTTGTCGACGTTGCGAGTGGGCGACATGGCACGCAGCACGGCCTGATCCTGACCAAGCACAGTTCGCAGGTAGCTGGTACCCGAGTCACGTTCTTGCACGTCACCTTCTTTAAACATCATTTCCAGGTCGTACACCCCGGCAAAGCCGATGGCACACTTGAACAGATCCGGCTCCATGACCGAGCTTTGCAGCGCGCTGTAGCCGCCAAAGCTGCCGCCGACGATACAGATGCGCTTCTTGTCCACTATGCCTTGGTCTATCAAATGGCGGGTGGCGTCTATGATGTCGTACTGAATTTCACTGCCCCACTTGCGGTAGCCCGCTTGCTGGAAGGCTTCGCCGTAACCACCCGAACCGCGGAAGTTAACCTGCAGTACGGCTATGCCCTGATTGGCCAGCATCTGGTTTTGAGGATCAAAGCCCCAGCTATCCCTGACATAGTGTGGGCCGCCGTGCGGGTTGACCACCAGAGGCAACTGCTTGGGATCTTTGCCGGGTGGCAAGGTCAGGTAGGCCTGAATTGTCATACCGTCACGCACCTTGATGTCCATGGGTTTCACTTCGGCCATTTTGGCCGGATCTATGCTTCCCATGGTGCGCAGCAGGTGTCTGAGTTTGACCGCTTTGGTGTCAAACAGATAGTAGTCACCCGGGTTGCGGTCGTTGAAGGCCAGAATAATCATCTTGTCGGCGTTACGGGTCTCGCTGACGATGCGCACCTGGTGCCCCGGCAGGCTGGCCAACAGTTGCTTCAGATACACGGCATGCTGATCTTCAGAGTCAACAAAGGCGTAGGTTGGGTAACCGTTGGCAAATTCCACCGCGTAGAGCTGTTTGTTCTGGCCGTTGATCCAGAAGTTGTCCGGCTCGACTCTGGCATCACTGACTATCTGCTGTTTTTCACCGGTTTTCAGGTTGACCCGATATACGGCCTTGGGCTCACCGGCCAGGGAGGCGGAGGCATAGACACTGTTGGGATCTTCGGTAAAGGAGATAGGGGTAAAGTCCTTCAGACCTATGTTCAGCTTGTCTGTGTCAATCCATTCGCCGTCGTTACGGTAGAAAATCCGGGTGTTGTTGCTTCTGTCCTGACCGGCAACAAAGCGCACTTCACCGTCATCATCTGTCATGAAGCTGGCCATACCTATGGGAGAGCGGGTGATTTTCTTGCGGGTGCCGCGGTAGACATCAACCTGATAGACATCCTGCAACTGTTCATAATCCAGGCTGCGACCGCCGTTCCAGGGGATGGCGTTGACCAACATGTAGCGGTCATCATCCGGCAGGGGATCGAGTACATAGGCCGTGGCCTGGATAGCGGTGTTTTTCTTCAGGTGGGAACCGGTTTGCTGCTGGCCCGAATTGTAACCGAACAGATAGGCGGCCTTGGAACCATCGGCATTCACCGCCATCAACTCACCATAGTAGAGCGGGCGATCATCCCAGCCCTTGAGGTATTCCTTGGCGACCACGACACGTTCATCGTTGACCCAGGAATAACTGCCCACTTGGGCATTGCCCGGGAAATAAACAATGTGCTTGGCACTGAGATCTTCAGTATTGAGGATCAGTAGCTTATCTTTTCCTTCGTGATTCATGATCACGCTGAGATAGTCACCTGAGGGGGAGATTTTGACATTGGTGTATTGCGCACCCTGGCTGAAAATTTCTGCCGGCGTGGGTGCTTGATTGCTCTGGGCCAAAGCGAGAGTGGGTGCCAGCAGTAACGTGCTAGCCAACAAAGGTTGGAACTTCATTTGACATCCTTGTATTTATTATTGGCGGTTTATGTTTGTTTGATGTTAATGAAATGCTTGGGTTTGGACAAGGCTAAATCCATAAAAAAAGGACGGTTTTTACCGTCCTTGATCCCGAAAACAGGGGGCTCAGCTCTGTAATAACTGGCTTTGAATAAACTGCCACTGCTCCTCGAAGTGAGCCGTTGGCTTGAGCTTGAATTCACTGCGAACAAACTGGGCAATACGGCCTTCGGCCACGGCCAACAGCAGGTTTGCCAGAATGGCTTCATCCAGGGCGAATTTTTGCCCTTCTCGCAGGGATTTTTCCCGCAGGATCTGCTTCAGATGGGTTTCCAACTTGGCAAACAACAGGTTGATCCTTTCTCTGAGACGCTCATTTTCGCCCAGCAGGGCATCACCGCTCAGTACCCGGGAGATCCCTGGGTTGCGCTCGGCAAACACCAATAACAGCTGCAGTGCCTGTTGGCAGCGTTTCATGGTGTCTTTCTCCTCATCCATGATGAGGTTGATGCGTGACAGCAGAGAGTCTTCAATAAACTCAATCAGGCCTTCAAACATCCGCGCCTTGCTGGGAAAGTGGCGATAGAGCGCCGCTTCCGACACGCCAACTTCCGAGGCCAGCTTGGCGGTGGTAATCCTTTGCCCCGGATTGGTTTCCAGCATTCTGGCAAGGGATTGGAGTATGTGTTCACGACGATTGATTTTTTCTTTTACAGCCATGTTTCGCTCTGTCAGTGGCAGGAATTATTGAGTGCCTGAATGGCCGAAGCCACCTTCGCCTCTGTCCGAGGTGTCAAATTCATCCACCAGTTTGAACTGGGCTTGAACGACGGGCACAAACACCAATTGGGCCAAGCGGTCACCTATCTCCAGGGTGAAAGGTGTCTGGCTGCGGTTCCAGCAGGAAACCATCAGCGGGCCCTGATAGTCAGAGTCGATCAGGCCGACCAGGTTGCCGAGTACTATGCCGTTTTTGTGGCCCAGACCCGAGCGGGGCAGGATCACCGCCGCCAGAGAAGGGTCGGCCACATGAACCGCAATTCCGGTCGGGATCAATACAGTTTCACCCGGGGCTATGGTGATGCTGGTGTCCAGCATGGCGCGTAGATCCATGCCGGCACTGCCTGGGGTCGCATAGCTTGGCAGCGGAAATTCACTGCCAATACGCGAGTCGAGAATTTTCAGTTCTATGGGTGTTTTCATGAGTTGTTTTTATGCTTCGCTATCAGGATCAGCAACTGTTTGGCCAGGCTCAACTTGTCGGTGGCCGGCAGTTCATCACAACCTGTTGCAGAAAATACTTTCAGGGCATTCCGGTCGGCGTTGAAACCCTGATCCGGAACAGACACATCGTTGGCGGCAATCATATCGAGTTTCTTGCGCTTGAGCTTGTCACGCGCATAGGTCTCCACCTCATGGGTTTCTGCCGCAAAACCCACGGTAAAGGGCCGGATAGGATGGCTGGCGACCGTGGCCAGAATATCCGGGTTACGCACCAGTGCCAATGCCATGGTTTCGGAAGATTTTTTTATCTTGGCTTCGGCGACATCGGCGACACGATAGTCTGCCACTGCAGCGCAGCCAATAAAAATATCTTGCTGTTCCACTCGTTGCATCACGGCATCGAGCATCTCTTTGGCCGATTGCACATCGACTCGGGTCACCCCTGCCGGGGTCGCCAAATTAACCGGGCCGCTGACCAGAGTCACTTCGGCGCCCATCTGCGCCGCTGCGGTGGCCAGTGCAAACCCCATCTTGCCTGAGCTGTGGTTGGAAATATAACGCACAGGATCTATCGCTTCGCGGGTCGGTCCGGCAGTCAGCAGCAGCTTTTGGCCTGCCAACAGCTGTGGCTCAAAGCAAGCGGCGGCTCGCTGGGCGATATCATTGGGTTCCAGCATACGCCCCGGGCCGACTTCACCACAGGCTTGGCTGCCGCTATCCGGGCCCCAGATACCATAGCCGCGCTCGGCCAGCACCTTGAGGTTCTCCTGAGTTGCTACGTTTTGGTACATCTGTTGGTTCATCGCCGGGCAGAGCACCACCTTAGCCGCCGTTGCCAGGCAGGTGGTGGTGATCAGTTCATCGGCCATACCGGCACGAATGCGAGCCAACAGGTTGGCGGTTGCGGGGGCAATGATAACCAGATCGGCCCAGCGGGCCAATTCGATATGTCCCATGGCAGCCTCGGCCGCAGGATCCAGCAGATCTGAGGCCACAGGATGGCCGGATAACGCCTGCAAGGTCAGCGGGGTAATGAATTCCATGGCGCTCTGGCTCATGACGACCCTGACTTCGGCACCTCTGTCCTGCAGGCGCCGCACCAGATCGGCACTCTTGTAGGCGGCAATGCCACCGCCAATCCCCAAGAGGATTTTTTTATGCTTCAGGCTCATAGAGACAATCAACTGATGGTAATTGGCGGCTAAGATATCACAAAGCTCCCCCGACTTGGCAGGATGCAGCTTCAAAAATCTCGACCATAATTGAAACAAAGTATAGGGCACAGGGATGGGAGCCAAGGATGGGGATCAGAGACTGGCCAACGGGCGAGGGACCGAGGGAAAAGTTGTTGCAGCAGGGAGCCAAGGGCCTGAGTGATGCCGAGTTACTGGCAGTATTGCTGCGTAACGGCCTGGCGGGGCAGAGTGCGGTCGAATTGGCCAGAGATTTGCTCGCGGCATTCGGTTCACTGCGGCAACTCTTGGTGGCACCACTGAATCAGGTTGCCCGAATTCCGGGAATGGGACCGGTAAAATATACCCAATTGCAGGCGGCTGCTGAACTTTCGAGGCGAATTTCCCGGGAAAAGCTGCAAAGAGGGACGGTTTTGACAAATCCTGATTTGACTCGCGACTATTTAATGAGACAATTAGCGGACCGTGCCACCGAGGTGTTTGCGATTCTGTTGCTGGACAGCCAGCACCGAGTGATCCAATTCGTGGAATTATTCCATGGCACCCTGGGCTCTGCATCTGTCTACCCACGAGAGGTGGTTAGGCTGGTGCTGGAAAAACAGGCCGCGGCGGTCATAGTTTGCCATAATCACCCGTCCGGCGTGGCTGAGCCCAGCCAGGCTGACAGGCGAATTACTGAGCGGTTGAAATGTGCGCTCGCAACCATAGATGTTTCACTTCTGGATCATATGGTTGTAGGGGATTGCGAGATAGTTTCCTTCGCAGAACGCGGATGGATGGATTGATCCATCGCTTGATCTTTCCTCAGTTATCCTGTATAACATGCGCCCTCTTTGTGCCTCGGGCGACGGCCATACGAGGCACATTAATGCTCGAGCGTTAAAATTGTTTTTTGGAGAAGATTGACATGTCAAGAGTATGCCAAGTTACTGGCAAGCGACCAATGGTTGGTAACAACCGTTCGCACGCAAAAAACGCAACTCGTCGTCGTTTTTTACCTAACCTGCAGAACCACCGTTTCTGGTTAGAAGACGAAAAGCGTTTCGTACAATTGCGCGTTTCTACCAAGGGTATGCGCATTATCGACAAGAAAGGTATCGAAGTCGTTGTTGCTGAACTTCGTGCCCGTGGCGAGAAGGTGTAATAGAAAATGGCTAAAGCTAAAGGCAATCGTGAGAAGATCAAGCTGGTTTCAAGCGCCAAGACTGGTCACTTCTACACTACCGACAAGAACAAGCGTAACATGCCTGAGAAAATGGAGATCAAAAAGTTTGATCCCGTAGTTCGTCAGCACGTTATCTACAAAGAAGCCAAAATCAAGTAATTCACTTGGTATTTGAATTCTTGGAAAGCCCCTCTCGCAGGGGCTTTTTTTTGGTTCATCGCGGATCTCCGGGGAACGCCTCTCTGACTTTCAGAAAGAAGTATTCGGTATCCCGGTAGCCATAGCCCATTCGCTTCAGCAGTTTGATTTTGTTGTTCATCCCCTCTAGTCGGCAGGTGTGCAACGGATGAACCGCTGAAGCAACTATGCCATGAAGATAGTTTTTAAGACGCTGGCCAAATTGGAGTAGTGGCCTGATACCGCTCTCTCTGACTTGTTGCCACCAGAGGTTCCATTGAGCCGTGGCTTCGGCTTCATCTGTGCAGTACCACATCTCCTTGAGTTGCTCCCTGAGCAGGTAAACCGTCATTAAGCTTTTGTTCGACTCCAACAGCTCGTTGAGAT